>CAZLNX010000066.1:0-21586 GCA_964560795.1 uncultured Anaerolineales bacterium
TTTTTGTTGCTCAACGCTTCTGTTTTGCCTGAGTTACTGCAGTAGAGTCACAGGAGTCCTATACAAGAAAGCTGGTGAACATGCTAAAAACAAAAACCTTTCAACAATCTTTACAAGAAGCTTATAACCTGGTTCCGATTGTACGCGAACTGCCAGCCGATTTCGAGTCCCCGCTCTCCGCCTATCTCAAGCTCAGTAACGGCGGACCATCATTCCTTTTGGAGAGTGTCACCGGCGGCGAGCAGGTTGCCCGCTACTCCTTTATGGGCACCGGCCTCAAGCAGGCTTATGTTCTCCACGGCAGAACCCTGCAAATTCACAGTCCCAGGGGGATTGATAGGATTGATTTCAGCGCTGACGACAACCCGCTGAATATTCTTCGTGAGATGTTGAATAAATACCAACCCCAACACGTTCCCGGGCTACCCCGTTTCACCGGGGGGTTGGTGGGCTATCTGAGCTACGATACGATGCGCCACTTCGAACCTAGCGTAGCACTCTCAGCGCACGCCGACATTCCTGAGGCCATTTTCCTACTGGCAGATACACTCGTGGCCTATGATCATGCCTTCGGGCGGCTGCTGCTGATTGCCAATGCTTATATTAACGGCGACCCTGATGCAGCTTATCAGGACGCCGAGGCACGCCTGGACGACTTAGAAGCCCGTTTATCGCAACCGTTACCCATTCTCCCCACCCCAGAAAACCTGCCCATCCCTACAGAACTTCGCTCTAACGTGAGCTACGACCAATTCACACAAGCTGTGCGCCAGGCCAAGGAACACATCACCGCCGGAGACATCTTCCAGGTTGTGTTGGCACAACGCTTAAGTCGCGAAACGAACGCGCACCCGTTCAATATCTATCGTTCTTTGCGGCGATTGAATCCATCGCCATATATGTTTTATTTTGACTTTGGCGACCTGACGGGCGAGACCCCCTTGCATATTATTGGCGCATCCCCTGAGATGCACACTCGCCTGGAAGATGGGTGCGCGGCTGTGCGGCCGATTGCCGGCACTCGAAAACGCGGTCAAACTCCCGAGGAAGACAACGCGCTAGCCGAAAATCTACTGGCAGACCCCAAAGAGCGCGCCGAACACGTTATGCTCGTAGATCTGGGGCGTAACGACCTGGGGCGGGTTTGCGAATATGGCAGCGTTCAGGTCACAGAACAGATGGTCATTGAGCGTTATTCACATGTCATGCACATTGTCTCGCACGTTGAGGGGCAACTGCGGGCTGAGTACGACGCCTTTGATCTATTGCGCGCCACCTTCCCCGCGGGGACGGTCAGCGGTGCGCCCAAAATTCGGGCTATGCAAATCATCCAAGACTTAGAACAAGAGCCGCGTGGACCGTACGCGGGCATTGTTGGATATTTTTCGTACGATGGCTCATTAGATAGTTGTATCGCCATTCGCACGCTAGTGATGCGCGGAGATGAAGTAAGCATTCAGGCTGGTGCTGGCATTGTAGCCGATTCAGACCCCGATAGCGAATACCATGAGACATTGAACAAAGCCCGTGCGCTAGCCGTCGCCGTTGAAATGGCGGAGCAAGAAGGCAAATAAGGAGAAAAAATATGATCGTAATTATTGATAACTACGACTCATTTACCTACAATCTGGCTCAATACTTAGGAGAACTGGGAACCGAAGTGCAAGTTTTCCGCAACGACGCAGTCACCCACACCGAGGTAGAAGCCCTGCACCCTTCCCACATAGTTATCTCTCCAGGACCAGGATATCCCTCGGACGCCGGCGTCTCCGGCGACATCATCCGACAGCTTGGTCCCAAGATTCCTACTCTTGGCGTATGCCTGGGGCACCAGTGTATCGGAGAAATCTACGGCGGGAAAGTCGTGCGCGCACCCCAATTGATGCATGGCAAAACATCACCGATCCACCATGACGGCGACGTGCTATTCGATAGCATACCTGAACCTTTCCATGCTACCCGCTACCACTCGCTCATCGTCGAACGAGAGAGTATTCCCGAAAAATTGCACGTCACCGCCCAGACAGCCGATGGCGAGGTCATGGCGCTGCGGCACCGTGAACATCCCATTGTTGGGGTGCAATTCCATCCAGAATCGATTCTCACGCCTCACGGGAAGCAAATTCTTAAGAATTTCCTAAGGAACAAGAAAACATCGAAGAAGGCTCCAAAATTGGAAATTCAAAACCCCACCCGCCCTATCTCCGTCGGCAATGATGCGGTCATTGGCAGCAGCGCCATCTGCCTGATGGCCGGACCATGCTCGGTCGAGAGTTACGAACAAACTGCGGCTGTTGCTGAAGCACTGCACGACAATGGACTGAAAATTTTACGCGGCGGCGCTTTCAAGCCGCGCACCTCGCCCCATAGTTTTCAGGGGTTGGGTCAGGAAGGCTTAGAAATCTTAAGGGCTGCTGCAGATGAATTCGATCTGTTGGTAATCACTGAAGTGCTATCAGTAGATCAACTACCGTTAGTGATTGAATTCGCCGATATCGTCCAAATTGGCAGCCGCAACATGCAGAATTTCCCACTCTTGTGGGCTGCGGGCGAATGCAACAAACCAATATTGTTAAAACGAGGTTTTATGTCCACGATCAGTGAATGGCTGGCATCGGTGGAGCATATATCCAGCCGTGGCAATGAGCAAATCATCCTTTGCGAGCGCGGCATACGCACCTTCGAGACCGCAACCCGTAACACGCTGGATACCAGTGCCATCGCCTTGCTCAAACAAACCTGCCCTTATCCCATCATCGGGGATCCCAGCCACGCCACTGGCCGGGCGGATCTGGTGCTGCCGGCAGCACGCTCGGCGCTGGTTGCCGGGGCTGATGGACTGATTGTCGAATTCCACCCCAACCCCAGCGAAGCCCTCTCGGATGCTGAACAAACCTTGCCATTGGATACCCTTGGTGACTTCACTGACGAAATCCGCCATTTAGCAAACGCGGTTGGGCGCAGCGTAACCTAGGCCGTGTTGACATTTGGAGAATTCACTTCAGAAATGGCTGTTTAATTTTGTCTTATATTCCTGACAAGGCCTGAAATGTCAACACTCCCAAGTCAAGTAATTATCGGAGGTCGAAATGCTAAAACCATACATAGCTAAAACTATCAATCGTCAAAACTTGAGCGCCGAGGAAGCCGAAAGCGCCATGGAAACTATAATGACCGGGCAGGCAACCCCGGCGCAAATTGGAGCGTATCTGGTAGCGCTGCGCATGAAAGGCGAAACCGTGGCCGAGATTACTGGGAGCGCGCGGGCAATGCGCGGCGTGGTCAGCAGGGTTAAGGTGAACACCAATGGCTCACCACTCATCGATATTGTGGGAACCGGCGGTGACGGGGCACACACATTCAATATCTCTACCGCGGCAGCGTTCGTCATCGCTGGGGCGGATCGCAAAGTCGCCAAGCACGGCAACCGCAGCGTTTCATCCCGTTGTGGCAGCGCCGACGTTCTCGACGCTCTGGGCATCAACCTGGATTTAACACCCGAACAGGTCGGCGCTTGCATTGAGCAGGTTGGCATCGGTTTTATGTTCGCACCCAAGTTTCACCCGGCCATGAAACACGCCATCGGGCCGCGCCGCGAGTTAGGGCAACGTACCATTTTCAATATTCTGGGTCCGCTCACCAACCCTGCCGGGGCAACGCACCTGATGATGGGTGTTTTTGACCCCGACCTGACCGAACCGCTGGCGCAAGTTTTGGGCGAACTGGGTTGTGAAGCCGCTTACGTGGTACATAGCCATGATGGCCTGGACGAGTTGACAACATCCAGCCCGAACCGTGTCAGCCATCTTAGCGGTGGGCGAGTTGCCACATTCGAACTGGACACCGATGAATTGGGTTTACAAAAAGCCAGTCGCAAGACGCTGCAAGGTGGCGATTCGCAGGAGAACGCGCAAATGCTGCGAGCGATCTTATCTGGCGATGATGCTGGGCCGCGCCGCGATGTGGTGTTGCTCAACGCAGCCGCAGCTCTATCCACAGAAAGTGGAAAACTGGCAGCCGGACTCAACGAGGCGCGGCAGTCGCTAGCAAGCGGTGCCGCGTTAGCAAAGCTAGATGCGTTGGCGATGATAAGTCAGACCGTGCAATGATGAACGTTCTAGACGAGATTTTTGCGCACAAACGCACTGAGGTGGCTGCGGCGAAGAAAGTGCGACCCGAGGATGAAATTGAGCAGCAGGCTAAGGCGACTGCTGAACCGCAAAATTTTTTGACCGCACTGCGAAATGGAAGCAGGCCTACCCCGCGGTTGATAGCCGAGGTCAAGCACCGCTCGCCAAGCAAGGGACTCCTGTGCCCGGACTTCGACCCCCAACGTTTAGCATGGATCTACGCCCAAAATGGTGCATCAGCCATTTCTGTACTTACGGACGAACAATTTTTCGGCGGCTCGTTAAGCTATCTGCGCCAGATTGCCGATCTAGAGCTTGGCCTACCGCTGCTGCGCAAGGATTTCATTTTCGACCGCTATCAATTGCTTGAAGCGCGTGCCGCAGGAGCCAGTGCGGCCTTATTAATCGTCGCTATGCTAGAACAAGCCACGTTGAAAGGTCTAATTACCGCTGCCGTGGATTTGAAGTTGACTCCCTTAGTGGAAGTTCACTCATTGCCAGAACTTGAACACGCCCTGGATGCAGGCGCAACCCTGATTGGCGTGAACAACCGCGATCTAAAAACCTTTAATGTCAGCCTGGAGAAAACACTGCAGTTACGCGCCCATATCCCCGCTGGAGTTTGCATCGTGGCAGAAAGCGGAATCCATACACGGGAAAATGTCGCCAAGCTGGCAGCCGCCGGGGTTGACGCCATGCTGGTTGGCGAAAGCCTTGTCACCGCAGAAAATGTCGGCGAAAAAGTGCGCAGCTTTGTAAATTTCCAAAAGAACACAACATGAAAATCAAAATCTGTGGAATCACAAATCTCGATGACGCGTTAGCTGCTGTTGAAGCGGGAGCAGATATGCTGGGATATAACTTCTATCCACGCAGCAAACGTTATCTCTCGGTTGAGGCTTGCACACAAATCCAGGAAGAACTGCACCAGCACGGAGCACGGATGATCAGCGTGGGGGTGTTTGTGAATGCGTCTGTTGAGGACATCATCGCCACGATGGAGGCGTGTGATCTAGACCTGGCGCAACTGCACGGCGATGAGCCGCCTGCGTTGCTGGAATCTCTGGGGGAGCGAGTCTTCAAGGCCATTCGTCCGCAAAGCGCTGAAGAAGCATTGGCAGCTATTCAACAATATCCACACCGGGAGAAGCCACCTGCTTTATTGATTGATGCCTATCACCCCAGTGAGTACGGCGGCAGCGGGCAGACGGGCGATTGGAACCTAGCATGCGAACTGGCATCCAGAATCCCAGTTTTGCTGGCAGGAGGGTTGACGCCCGAAAATGTCAGGGTAGCTATCGAGCAGGTGCAGCCCTGGGGAGTGGATGTAGCCTCGGGCATAGAATCCAGCCCGGGGATCAAGGATCACGCGCGAGTGCGTCAGTTCATTGAGGCAGCAAGGTTGTGAATCAACGAATAAGGAAATAGGCAAATGAATAAATCTACACATCTAAAACCAAAATTTGGTCCGTATGGCGGGCAATTTGTCCCGGAAATACTAATGCTAGCGCTGGCCGAGTTGGAAGCCGCGTATTTACAAGTTCGGGACGAGACGGAGTTCCAGACCGAGTTGGCACACTTATTGAATACCTATGTGGGACGCCCCACGCCACTGACGTTCGCCGCTCGGCTAACCGAGCATTGCGGGGGCGCTAAAATTTATTTAAAGCGCGAAGACCTGGCCCATTCCGGGGCGCATAAAATCAACAACGCTCTCGGGCAGGCCTTGCTGGCAAAACGCATGGGCAAACCGCGCATTATCGCCGAGACAGGGGCTGGGCAGCACGGAGTCGCCACGGCAACGGCCTGCGCGCTGCTAGGGCTGGAAGGCGTAGTTTACATGGGCACAGTGGATATGGCCCGCCAGGCGCCGAATGTCTTTCGCATGCGGCTGCTGGGCACGGAAGTACGTCCGGTGGATAACGGTTCGAAAACCCTAAAGGATGCCATCAACGAGGCCATCCGAGACTGGGTGACCAACGTTGAGGATACGCATTATCTTCTGGGGTCAGCCCTGGGACCACACCCTTACCCGACGATGGTGCGTGATTTTCAATCAGTGATTGGACGCGAGGCGCGCCAGCAGATCCTAGCAGCGGAAGACCGCACCCCCGATGAGATCATTGCTTGTGTGGGCGGCGGCTCCAATGCCATAGGCATCTTCCACGAGTTTGTGCCCGACGACGATATCGCCCTGATTGGGGTCGAGGCCGGGGGTGAGGGCATTGCCGGGGGCAAGCACGCCGCCCGCTTCGCAGACCCAGAGATTGGTCGCCCTGGAGTTTTGCACGGTTGTTATACATATGTACTGCAAGATCCTGACGGACAAATCGCGCTGACGCACAGTATCAGCGCCGGGCTGGATTATGCCGCTATTGGCCCTGAGCACACCCACCTGCGCGACTTGAAACGCGCCGAATATACCTTCGCCAACGACACAGAGGCACTAGATGCCTTTCAATTGCTGTGTGAGTTGGAGGGCATTATCCCCGCGCTAGAATCATCCCACGCGGTGGCTGAGGCAGTCAAACGCGCTCCCAAAATGTCGGCTGATAGCGTTATTGTGGTCAACCTCTCCGGTCGTGGAGATAAGGACCTGGATACGGTTATTCAAGCGATAGAAGCCTGAAACGAGAGAAAACATGAACCAACCTATAGACAAAATCAAAGCCGCGTTTGGAAAAGGCCATGCCGCGCTGATGCCCTATTTCACCTTGGGCTATCCCGATTATGAGACTTCACTGGATGTCGTGCAAGCTTGCGTAGAGGCTGGCGCAGACCTGATGGAATTAGGTCTGCCCTTCTCCGACCCCCTGGCTGACGGACCGACAATTCAGCACAGCACGCAAGTCGCCCTGGAAAATGGCATGACCACAGCGCGCTGTCTTTCCGCCGTTGCCGAATTGCGCGCCCGAGGCGTAGAAATCCCCTTGATCTTGATGGGCTACTACAATCCTATTTATGCCTATGGCGAAGAGCGTTTCGTAGAAGAAGCTGCTGCAGCCGGAGCCAATGGTTTCATCATCCCTGACCTGCCACCTGAAGAGGCACAGCAGCTGGAAGAAACTTGCACACAAAAAGGAATGGGCCTGAGTTATCTAGTTTCATCCAATACATCCGATGCACGCGCCCAGATGCTTACCCGGCGCTCACTGGGCTTTACCTACCTGGTTTCTGTAATTGGCATCACTGGCGCTCGTAATGCCCTACCCCCTAATCTCGAAGCGTTCATCAAGCGCGTTCGTGCTATGGCTCCCAGCGATATGCCACTAGCATTAGGCTTTGGAATCTCCACGCCAGCGCAGGCCCGCGCGGTAAGTAAGCTCGCAGATGGCATTATTGTCGGATCGGCGTTGATCAATACCGCAGATGGCGCTGATGATCCAGTCAGCGCGGCGGGTGAGTATGTAACAAGTCTGTACGATGTATTGGAAAAATAGAATTAGGACTCACGCAGTTCACACATTTCCAGGGTAGAAACCCAACCGCGTTGGGTGGGCAATTCTACGCCCAACGCGGTTGGGCTGGCTACCCAATTGCGTAAATCCTAAGAATATTTAGCTTACCAATGCTTCCAAACGCTCTATGGCGTCATAATCTGTCAAATCTAATTGCAGGGGCGTAATTGAAACATATCCCGCTTTGAGCGCGCCATAGTCAGTGCCATCTACTTTCACGCCGATGGGCGCTTCGCCACCGATCCAATAATAAGCGTGGCCGCGTGGGTCTTCTCGCCGATCCAACTGATCTCGATAGACGCGCAAACCCTGTCGTGTGAGCTGGATGCCCTTGATTTCATTATCAGGTAAATATGGTACATTTATGTTGATCACCGTTTTTTCAGGGAATCCTTGGTTCAGCAACTTTTCCAGGGTCTTGCAGGCAAAGCGTGCCGCCGTCCCATAATCCAAAACGCCAAGATGATTTTCGGGGGAATCCAACGATACCGCCAGTCCCGGTATTCCCCAAATAACGGCTTCCATCGCCGCAGTGACCGTACCCGAGTAGGTCACATCATGTCCAATATTGGCATTGGGGTTAATCCCTGAAACAACTACATCGATCTTTTTCTCTACTAAGCCCAACCTGGCCAGCGCCACACAATCCGAGGGCGCACCATCGCTGGCCAGGGCTGTAATTCCATCTTCTAGCTGCACTTCTTTAACGCGCAACGGACGGTGCATGGTCTTGACATGCCCCGAAGCCGACCAGTTACGATCTGGGGCCAGAATGGTGATTTCCCCAAGTTTTTTCATTTCTTTCGCCAGAGCCAGCAAACCTGGAGCCGCGACGCCATCATCGTTAGTAACAAGAATATGAGTCATTTTTATCCTTCAGCATTATCAGAAATATGAGCCGTTATTATAACTGAGGAAGGCGATAGAATGGTAAAATGCACTACTGGTGACAGTCACATCTAAACAGGTGACTGTCACCTATTATGTAGGTAAACATGCAAAAATTATTCCGAATCAATTTCTCCGAATATCCAAGACAATTCTGGTTGCTGTTTTGGGGCATGCTGATCAGCTTTGCCGGTGTGAGCATGATCTGGCCGTATCTGATGATCTATGTCAGCAAGCAGCTTGATCTACCCATGACGGCCACAGCTAGTTTGATGACGGTCAACGCTACAGCTGGCTTATTGGCCACCTTCATCGCCGGCCCGATCACCGATCGTACTGGGCGTAAAGGCACCATGGTCGTCGGGCTAGTAGTCACTGGAATTTCGTATCTGGCGATGATCTTTGCAGACTCAATGATCGATTTTGTCATCCTGATGCTCATCCGGGGTCTAGCAAATCCACTTTATCGTGTTGGGGCTGATGCTATGATCGCTGACATCATCCCACAGGGCAAGCGAACGGATGCTTATGCCCTTTCCCGTTTGAGCAAGAACATTGGCATCGCCATCGGTCCAGCCGTAGGGGGATTTGTCGCAGCCGCTTCCTATAATGTCACCTTCGTAATCGCCACAATTGGACTGGTCGCCTTTGGGCTGATCACAGCATTTTTCATGCAAGAAACCTTGGATAAAGATGCGATTCAAAAAGAAATTGGTCAACAATCCCAAAGCTCTGGCTTCCGTGACATTCTACGCGATCGCACCTTTCTGGTTTTCGTAGGAGCATTTACACTCACACAAATTTGCGGAGCCATCATGTGGGTGTTACTGGCAGTCTATGGCAAGGACAACTTCAATATCCCCGAGAGTCAGTATGGCTTCATCCCCATGACTAATGCTCTGATGGTGGTGATGTTCCAAATCTACATCACCAATATCACGAAGAAAAAACAATCCCTTTGGATGCAATCCTTGGGAGCGAGTATCTATGCCCTCGGTGTAGGAAGCATTGCCTTTGGTGACAGTTTTTGGGATTTTTGGGTCAGCATTGTGATAATCACAATTGGAGAGATGATCCTGGTTCCCATGGCAACAACCTATGTTGCTGACCAGGCACCAGCTGACATGCGGGGACGTTATATGAGTGTCTTCTCACTGGGCTGGGGTGTGGCGACCGGAATTGGTCCGGTGGTGGGAGGCTTTCTCAATGATTCAATTAGCCCCCAAGCAATCTGGTATGGCGGGGGCATCATCGGACTCCTGGGTGCCTTTTGGTTTATTAGCCAAGCTTTGGGAACAAAAACCATCCCTAACGAAGCCACTCAAACCCCTACAGGGTAGAACAATCCTACAGTTCATCAAGAGATCATCTGCAAAAATTTCTCGACTACCGCGGGATCGAAATGTAATCCCGCTTCTTCTTTAATATGCGCTTTCACCCTGTCCTGCTCCCAAGCTTTACGATAGGGTCTATCTGAACTGAGCGCGTCCCAGACATCGATCACGGCGAAGATACGCGCTGAGAGGGGAATATGTTCCCCCTTCAAGCCGCGTGGATATCCTGACCCGTCCCATTTCTCATGGTGACAATAAGGGATATCTACTGCTGGGTGCAGGTATTCAATCTGCGAAATGAAATTGTAGGCAAAAACCGGATGTTGACGCATGATCTCCCATTCATCTTCGGTCAGCTTGCCTGGTTTGAGCAAGATGCTGTCGGGGATGCCCATTTTACCGATATCATGCAACAACGCGCCCCTGCGGATATGTTCGATTTCACCGCTGTTAATTCCCATCTCTTGGACCAACTCGAGCGTCATCTCAGTAACCCTGCGTGTGTGGCCTTCGGTTTCCTCATCACGCAACTCCAGGGCTTTGGCCCAACCTTCGAGGGTGGTGTCGTATGCCAGGGTCAGTTCCAGGTTAGATCGTTGCAAATCGTTAAAAAGGGTGGCATTATCGATGGCGATGGCCGCCTGCGAGGCCATCGTCTCCAGGAATTCCAGCCACTGCGGATCAGAATCGAGTGGGCTGCGATGGAAGATCTCCAGCACACCTTTGACCTGTCCCTTGGCAATCAGCGGTACACCCACATAGGCAGCGAAGGACTCCTTCGCCAGGTTTTCGAACGTCGATTCTGGGAACTCGGCGCGGGCTTCCTCTAAATCAGCCAACAAGATAAGCCGGCGTTCTAATGCAGCCTTGCCCGCAAAGCCCTCTCCTAGGCGGAGGTGCGTATATTTAAAGACATCTGTCCGAAAACCCCGGCGGATAGCTTGCTCGAGCGTTTGCGTATGCTCGCTCAGCAATAAGATACCCGCGGCATCTACATCGAGTGTTGCAATCGCCTGATCAATCAAGAAGTTAAGGGTCACTCTTAGATCCAGGCTGCCTGTGATGGCAACATCGATGGCATGCAGCGCTTGGAGGTATGCCGCCCGACGACGCAATTCATCCTCAGCCTGTACGCGCTCACTGATATCTTTCCAGGTTGACACAAAGTTAATGATCACTCCCTGCTGGTCGATGAGCGGGGTTATTGTCTGGTCAACATGGAATAACTCGCCATTTTTCTTGCGGTTGACAAAAGTACCTCGATAGGTTCCTCCAGCCATGATCGTCGACCAAAGTTCTTCGTATCTACTTTTTTCGTGTATGCCTGATTTGACAATCCGGGGCGTATTGCCCAGCAACTCATTCTCGGAGTACCCGGTCATGCCCTCAAAAGCTGGATTGACATATTGGATCACACTATCGGGATCGGTGATCAGCACACCGTCAGCGGTTTGCTCCACTGTGCTGGTAAGCTTGCGCTGCTCCTGCTCTATTTCTTTCCGGTCGCTGATGTCCCGCATAATAGCGGTCACCAAAATTCCGGACTCGGAATGCAGTGGCCCAAGGCTGACTTCCACGGGAAATTCGCTACCATCTTTGCGCAAAGCGGTAAGTTCCATGGCGGTACCCATGGGGCGAGTTCGCGGATCAGCATGGTAAACGGCGCGGTGATCTCGATGTCGTTTGTGTAAAGAACCCGGCAGCAAGATTTCAATCGGCTGACTTATCAATTCCTCAGGTTCGTAACCAAGAATGGTGCTCACCATGCTGTTAACGCGCTGGATCTCCCCGTTTTCATCTACCACAACGATGGCATTGGGCGCGGTTTCAAGCAACGAGCGGAAGTGTTCTTCACTTTCCCGCAGCGCATCTTCAGCTTCTTTACGATCTGTGATATCGCGCCCGTACATATTGACATAGCCTGCTTCTACGATAGGTGCCAGGGTGAAGAGAAAAATCTGGTCACTAACTTCGACTTCAGTGACTTTGGTCTTCCCAGTATTAAATGCATCTAATGCCAATGCCATCATCTTCTCAGGCAGGGGATCACCCATCTCGCAACCGCAGTTTTCTAATACGGGCAATCCGGCACCGTTAGCATAAAAGATACTGCCATCCCCAGAAACCCGCAGAACTGGATTGGGGTTCTCAGCAGGGAATCTGGCCAGGCTTTGGATCTCCGCCTCAGCCTGCTTGCGATGGGTAATATCTACAACACTGCCTTCATAGTAAAACACATCCCCATCCCGATCGAATTCCGCTCGGGTGTTGTGCTGTACCCAGATGATCTCATCATCGTAACGACGCACCTGAATTTCAAAATCACGTACCACGCCATCAGGGCCGATCATCTCCTGCCAGCGCTGGCGATCCTCCGGGTTGAGGTACATATCCGTAGCGTTGGTAGCCATAAAAGTTTCGCGGTCTGGGTAGGCCAGCATATCGATGAAAAACTGATTGGCATCCAGGAATTCCCCCCCAGGGGTGGTGCGGTACAATCCTACCGGTACACCTTCAAAGAGGCCCCGGTAGCGATCCTCGGACTTGCGCACGATCTGCTCAGATCGCAAACGTTCGATGGCTGTGGCCAGCTGCCCTGCCAGGGTCATCAGTAAGCGCTCGTCGGCCACTGTAAAGTTATCCACCTGCCTGCTTTCAGCATTGATAACCCCAATAACACTATCTCCAACTTTTAGGGGAACACACAATTCGGAGCGCATCCAGTTACGAGTTTTAATATAGCCTGGCTCCTGATCGATGTCCCGAATCCTTCGGGGGAGCCCAGAAGCAGCAACTTGCCCCATAACGCCTATGCTAGAAGGAGTACTTTGTTCCTGGGTATCAACTAATGTTTCGGGAAAGTAGCCAACTGGCCGCAACATGCCTTTTGTTTCATCCAACAGTGCGATGCAAAAATGATCCGAAAAGAACCCTTTGCTGACAATTTGTACAACGCTGCTGACGAGTTCGTCTTCATAGTTTGATTCGCTGATAGCAACGGAGATTTCATTAAGGAGAGCAAGCTCATGCAGTTGCTGCCGGGTATCATCGAATAAACGCGCGTTCTCCAGGGCAATGGCCACCTGGTCGGCAAAGGCCGCTACTAAATCGGCGTGCTCTTGGCGATAACGATTGGGCTGGTTGCTGTCCAAGGCCAACATGCCGATCAGTTTCTCCTTAGCGATCAGTGGCACCCCCAACCAGGAACGGATATGACTGTGAGGCTCTTCAGAGAAAGCCGAGTATTCTTCGGCAACATTATCTACGATGTGAGTGCAACGACCTTCCACAACTTGTGCATTGGGATTATCTCCCGTTATCGGGAAGCGCAGGCCGATAACCGATTGGTCTTCTTCCCATCCCAAACCGCCTATGATTTCCAAATATTGACCACCATCATCTTCTCCTAAAATTTGAACCGAGGCGCTGTCGCAGGGCACCACCAGGGCTAACTGCTCCAAGATGCGCTGCACAGCCTGGTCAGGGTCCAGCGTGGCAGCAACCACGGATCCAGCCTGACGCAGGGTTTCTGTATGCTTGTAGGCAGCGCGCTCAGCCTCTAAAAGCCGAGTGCTTTCGACGGCAATGGCGACCTGTGCGGCAAAGGCAGAAAAGATAGCCACATCTTCCTCAACCAATCCCTGTCCCCAGAACCACATGACACCTAAAACCTGATCTTCTATCGTTAGGGGCATATAAATAGAGGGGGAGTTAATATCTATCCCCACCAACCGAATTACGCGTTCGACAACCTGTTTAGGGAGGTAGGGAAGCGCAGATGAAACATAGGCCATCGTCTCAGATGCATCCTTCCAGGAAGCACGCTGGTTCTCGACCAAGTCAACATAGGGCGGGAAGGTTTCCGGCGTCATCGGGAAGCCTACGACTTTCCGCCGGATCAGTTTTTCTATCAACTCCAGAACGGTGGATTCTATGGAATGGAAACGAATCCGCAGCGAGTCATCATCAGTCTCAAACAAAGCGATCACGTAGGTGAGGTCCAAATCACGTAACTCAGCCCCCATGGTTTCGAAGATCTCGTCAAGGTTGTTGGATTGTTGAATCCGGGCAGCGACATGGCCCAGGGCAGTAATGCGGGCGTTGATGTCTGTCAACTCTTCATGGCGTGCTCGCTCAGCCTCGAACAACCATGCTCGTTCGAGGGCTTGAGCGACCTGATTGGCGATCAAGGAAAGTAGTCGAGCTTCATCCTGGCTAAAACGGTGGGTGCTGCGCCAGTGGACACCCAGCACGCCAACAGAGCGCTCTCCTACCAGCATCGGTGCACTCATCCCAGCCACCACCGCATGATCGCTAAGCAATTGCGGAGGATTGAAACGGTTTTCCTGCGAGAAATCTTCAACGATAATTGAAATTTTGGAATTGAGCGTATATCCCGCCTGCGAGTCGCTCCCAATGGGAACCATAGCCTGACCCACCAACCCGACCCCCCAGCCACTCCCAGCGGCTAGATGCAACTGCTGCTTCCCATCTTCTAGAAGCAAAATCTTGCACAGGTCAGATTTGAAGTGTTCTGCCATCGCCTCGATCGTGTAATCAAGGATAGCCTGGGCTGTGTTTTGAGCCAGCAGTTCTTGGGAAAGTCGTAGAAGAAACGCTTGCTCATCCACACGTTGCTCCCTTATCTGGTCGTGCAACCGTGAGACTTCTAACCCAGATGCAACTTGAGAGGTAAATAATGTCAAAGCATCGATATCATCTTCGATGATCTTTGCCCCCCAAACAATCAGGGTTCCAGTTACATTTCCCTTTGTAATCAGCGGCAGGTATATGGCTGTAGAATCTGAATTCCGACCAACTAATCCAACAACCTGATCAACAACTCGTTGACTGATGCCTGGAAGAAAGGCCGATAGCATCTCATAAGGGCCAGGAGAAATAACGGGGCTTTTACGATCGACCAACTGCTCGTAAACTGGCAACATTGGCTGAGGTATTCGAAAGCCATCCGCCGAAGATTTGGTTAGTTTCTCAGCAACAGCCAATGTTTTTGATTCCAGGTTTGTGTAACGTACAATCAGCGACTGGTCATCAGGATCAAATTGACCAACAAGACAGTTAATCCCCAAGCCCCTGAATTCCAACCCCAGGGTGTTAATAATCTGATTCGAATCAGAGGTCAAATCCAATTGCGAGGCAACTTTTCCCAACGCAGTAACCAGGGCATTGTCACGGGCCAGTCTTTCAACTTTCTCTTGTTGTCCCCCGTAAAGTCTGGCAACTTCTAGAGTGCTCGATACCTGGGTTGCAAAGATCGACATAGCTGACAAGTCATCCTCGCTCAATTCCTGCCCCCAAACGGATATAACCCCTAGAATTCGCTCTTCCACCATGAGCAGTGCATCTATCCCGCGAGTTTCCGGTGTAATACCAACCAGGCGCAGGGCAGTCGTTTTTACTGACTCGGGTATCTGTGGAAAGAGCTGCTCAGCAATACCTTTTACATCCCGGACAAATGAGACTCGCGTCCGGCTAGAGATCATGTTATAAAGCGGTGAATGCTCGCGTGGCAGCCTTAGTTCCTTAACTGTCAGTCCAGCTATTTTCTCAGCCTTGACCATCACTTTGGGATTGAGCGAAGTGAAGTGCACCACTAAATCTTGAGACTCTAATTCCTGGAGGGCGATCTGGTACGAGAGCCCCATTTTCGTAAGTTCGTCTCCCAATGTCTCAAATACCTGTTCAGGGTTCAAACTGGTTTGCAGGCGTGCGGCAACGGAGCTTAGGGAGGCCAGAAATTCACCCGACCGCGAGGTTTCTCGCATATGCTGGTATCTTCCAGCGTACCAGATCGTTGCCCTGCCGATAGCGTGCACCAACAACCCGATGAACAGCAATAAAAAGGCGCGCGCCAGAACGACCACAAGCGGGATGGCACCATCCGAGAACGGAAGGAGAGATAAATATGCCCCCACTGCTATTACCAGCAGCGCCACACCTACTCGAGGAGTAAGCAGCAGCGGGTAAACGGCTACCAAAAGGAAGTACCACAGCAGGAAGAAGCTTCTTGTCCCCCCAGTAGTGAACATCAATACCCAAGCCAGCACCAGAATCGCCCCCGCTCTAATATTGGTGATGATTTGTTCTCCCCGCCAACCAAATAAACCTATTACTCCAAGAAATCCAACCAATCCAACAGCAAGCCACTGCCAGCTTTCTCCTCCGGTAAAGCTTAGCATGAATACACCATGCAAACCCAAAACCAATGGGGCAAGCGATTCCAACTTATCTAGTTGTTGACGGAATGGATTATTTGGCCGTCTATTTGCCATATTAATAGGTCTTCATAAATAGATTACAGAGAAGCCCAATATATATTCTAGAGTTCAATAGTACACAAAGCTTTTTTGGGAAGTTTTTTTCAACAATAGCCCAAACACACATAAATATGATGCATATTATCGTATTTGTCAAGTAGTTATCTGTACCTAAAGATGCAAGGAAGTAGATAGAAAAAGCACTCAGTTCTTGCAAGAAACTGGGTTCGTCAGCCGCGAATAATTTTTGGGTTATGACAATTGGTCTTCAGCGATCAGCGGCATAAATTTTTCCACCACAGTAGGGTCGAAATGTTTTCCCACCTGCTCCTGGATATACTCTTTTACCCTGTCCTGCTCCCAAGCTTTGCGATAAGGTCGATCGGAGGTGAGCGCGTCCCAGACATCGATCACGGCGAAGATGCGTGCCGACAAGGGGATCTGCTCACCCTTCAAGCCGCGCGGATAACCAGACCCGTCCCACTTCTCATGGTGGCAATAAGGGATATCGACTGCCGGGGCCAAGTACTCAATTTGAGAGATGAAACTGTAAGCATAAACCGGGTGTTGGCGCATGATCTCCCATTCCCCCTCCGTCAGCTTGCTCGGTTTGAGCAAGATGCTGTCGGGAACACCCATTTTGCCGATATCATGCAGCAGCGCGCCACGATGCACCTGGATCATCTCTGCTTCGCTCATGCCTATTTCTCTTGCTAACCGTTCGGTCATAGAAGTGACTCGACGTGTATGTCCTTCAGTTTCTTCGTCACGCAACTCTAGAGCTTTTGCCCATCCTTCCAGGGTTGTATTATAGGCCTGGACGAGCTCCTCGTTAGAGCGCTGCAGATCATGAAACAGGGTAGCATTGTCGATGGCAATGGCAGCCTGGGTAGCCAGCGCATCTAAAAGTTCACCCCATTCAGGGTTCCGTTCAAGTGGTGACCGATGGAAAACTTCTAGAACGCCTTGAATTTGTCCTTTAGCAATCAAAGGAACTCCACAGTACGCAACAAATTTCTCTTGGCTAAGCAAAGGCGATAGAAGAAAACCCGTCTCTCCCCTGGTCAAATCAGGGATGTGGATAATTCGTCCCTCCAGCGCTGCCCGGCCAGCATAGCCCTCACCTAGTTTCAATTGTGTGTATTGGAGAGCATCCGTGTAAAAACCAATTTGAGATTTAAACTTCAGCATTTGAGTAGAACTATCGTAAATCAACACCGCAGCTGCATCTACTTCCAGTTGCGCTGTGACTTCTTCCAACAGAATGCCAAGCGTGTTATCTAGATTCACACTTCCAGAGATCGCCATATCGACTGTGTGAAGCGCTTCGAGGTGAGCAGCCCGACGACGTATTTCTTCATCTGATTGGATACGAGCAGTAATGTCCCTCCCTGTAGAGACAAAGTGGATGATTTTCCCCTGGACGTCTTTCAACGGCGTGATTGTTTTCTCTTCGTAATACATGCTGCCATTTTTTTTCTTATTGATCAGCACATCGTGAAAGATCTCTCCATCCAGGATGGTGTTCCAGAGCTTCTTGTAGATATCCGTTTCGTGTTTACCAGACTTCAAGATAGACGGTTTTTTCCCAATTACATCTGCACCAGAATAACCAGTCTGGGCCTCGAAACTAGGATTGACATATTCAATCAAGCCTTCAGGATCGGTGATCACCACACTATCAGCAGTTTGTTCCATCACGCGGGAGAATTTCTGGAGTGCGTCGGTACTGCGTTGCCGCTCCAGAGCCAGCGCAGCCCGCTCGGCAAAAGCAGTCATAAGGCGCTCATCATCGGGACTAAAGGCTCCCAATTCCGCACTCTGTATATCGATCGCCCCAATCACTCGTTCACCAATTTTAAGCGGGACAGCCATTTCCGAATTTGCCGCTTCCCAGTTAGGGATATAATCAGGGTTTGCGCGCACGTTAAGGACGTTTACAATTTCTCCGGAGCTGATCGCCGAGGGCACCAAACCGGGGCCATTCAAAGTCAACTTTCTCATACTCACTTCAGTAGCGTATGGACCAGCAGCCGCAGCGCGTATCAGGTCAGGCGAGTCAGGGTCATCCAAAAATAGACTGCAATTGGACTGTCCAAATTCACGCAATACGACTTCAACAATAGCCTGCGCCAGACTACTCAAGTCGTTCGTCCCACTGGAAACCAGCGCCCCAGAAGCTCGGTACAGGCGGTTCAATTCCCAGGTTCGCTGTCGGATTTCTGACTCCGCCTGCACGCGCTCAGTGACATCACGTCCATAGATATTCAAGTACCCCGCTTCAATTACTGGCACAAAAGCAAATGAAAACACCCAATCATCCACTTCAATATCTACCACATCGGTCACACCATATTGATACGCTGCCAGGGCAGGTTTAAGTAGCTTTTCGGGCAACAAGTCGCCAAGCTTGCAACCGCAAGATTCCGTCAAGGGTCGGGCGGCCTGGTTGGCGAAGATAATACTGCCATCGGGAACCACGCGCAACACCGGGTTGGGGTTTTCATCGGGAAATTTTGCCAGGCCCCTGACCTCTGCTTCAACCCGTTCTTTCTCGGTGATATCCCTAGTTAACACAACAGCGTGGTTTATTTCCCCATCTCCATCTCGGAAGGGGATATAGGTCGTGTCCACATAACGCCAACCCAAGGCGGGATATTCAAGCCAGATTTGTTCATGCACTTCCTCGCCACCAAAGCAACGATCGAAACGTGATTTGATCTCTCTTTCAAGAGGCCTACTGCCCCAAATCTCTGCTACGGAGCGTCCGATAATCTCATGGCGGTGCTTATCAAGAGCTTGACAGTAAGCATCATTAGCAGCTTCATAAATATACTCTCTATTAACCAGGGTCATCAGATCTCTGGCTGTATTAGCGATGAACTCATAACGCTGGCGAGTAGCATCCTGTTGCTTGCGTTCGGTGATGTCGCGCACAATACTCTGAATATAGCGCGGTTGCCCCTGATCATCTTTCGACAGCATCAGACTGATCTCTACTGGAAACGCCGAACCATCTTTCCTGCGAAATATTCGCTCATAGATAGGCAGGTTTTGCCCGGACAGCAGGGTTTCTAATTTGATCATTGAGTTTGGATATTCCTGCGGGGCAATGATCTGCTCAGCTGATTTGCCAATCAACTCTTCCAATTCATATCCCAGCATATCAGCTGCGCGTTGGTTAGCATCCAAATGGACACCGTCTAAACTTAGAATGAAAACAGCATCGGTAGAGTGATTGAAGAGGGCATCATATCTCCGATTGCTTTCCTGGAGTGCTTCTTCTGCTCTCTTGTGCTCTGTTATATCCCTAGAGATCGTCAACAAGAATGGCTTACCATCGATTTCGATGATCTCTGAAGACATCAACGCAGTCCCCTCTTCACCAGACTTCTTTCTAAAGCATGTTTCATAGTCGCGCACCTCACCCTGTTCCTGCAACAATCGCACGAATTCATCCCGGTCAACCGGATCAGCCCAGATACTAAACTCAGCGGAGGTGCGACCGATGATCTCTGCGCGCTGATAACCTGTTGTTTGTAAGAAACTCTCGTTGACATCCACGTACCGCCCATCATCAAGAGTGCTGATGATGACCGAGTCAGGGCTGGCCATAAAAGCCTTAGAAAATTTCTCTTCTGAGACTCTAATCTCTTCATACAAACGCGCCTGTTCGAGGGCAGCCGAAGCCTGAGCAGCGAAAATTTCCAACGCTGGATAATCAGCTTCCTGAAGACCAGGACCCCATACAGCTAGCACTCCGATTTGAACTTCTTTTCCCTTCATCGGGATATAAGCCACTGCCATATCGGAAGTAATTCCCACCAACTCAATAATTTTTTCAAGTATCATTTTGGGAATTTTTGGAAACACTTTTTGCGTTGTCTCAACCGCGTCTGAGAAAATTCCCTGGCCACGTCTGGAAAGTTCTTCAGGTAATAAGTTATTCGATATGCGGAACCCAAGCAAGGATTGCCCGGCTAATTGTTCGGCCGTCGATAGAATCTTTGACTCAATCGATGAATATCTGACAACGATGGCATCAGCAATAGGATCAGAGAGACCAATTAAGCAGGTGATCCCGATTTTGCCGAGTTCATCTCCTAAGGTTTCAAATATCTCAGCGAGGCTGTTGGATTTCTGAACCTGGGCAGCGACATGGCTCAAAGCTGTGAGGCGAGTGTTAGTACGCACCAGTTCTTCACGCCGTTTCCGCTCATCATCAAACAGCCATGTTCGCTCGATGGCTTGGGCGGCTTGATTTGCGATTAGTGAAAGAAGCCGCACTTCATCCTTGCTAAACTGGCACGGTCTGCGCCAATGTACGCCCAGTACGCCGATAGGACGTTCTCCACCCAGCATAGGCGCGCTCACGCCAGCAACAACCGCATGGTCGATTAGTAGTTGCGGAATTTGGAAGCGGTTTTCTTGCGAGAAATCTTCAACTATGATCGGGTCTTTGGACACAAGCGTAAACCCCGCCTGTGAGTCAGTTCCGGTGGGAACAAGGGCTTGCCCCACTAAACCAACCTGCCAGCCTTGCCCAGCTACAAGTTGTAACTGCTGTCGCCCCTCATCTAGCAACAAAACCTTACACAGGTCGGGTTTGAAGTATTCTGTCATCGCCACGACTGCGTACTCAGCAATAGTCCGGAAGTCGACTTCGGCAAGTAGCGCCTGAGAAAGGCGCAGTAGAATTACCTGCTCATCCACACGCTGCGAGATCAACTGTTTGTGTATGCGGGCGTTTTCTAAGGCAATAGCAATGTGATTAGCAAAGGCCGTCATGGCCGGCATGTCGTCATGTGTCAGATCAGCCCCCGCGACTGCGAGCACTCCTTGAACATTTTCATTACTGATGACTGGAACAGCAATTGCTGCAAGGCTTCCGAAAGTATTCAAGACGCGCTCAGCATAAGGACGTGCTCTTTCTGGAAATAATTGGGTTGCGATAGTGTGACTATCAGAAGTAAAAACAGCATCTCGCGTGTTTATCGCTAGACGGCAGATATCTACACTATGTGCAGAAAATGTAAAACCCTCAGCCTGTATACCAGTAAGCTTCTCAATACGTTCTAGTTTCTTACGTGGATAAGACGCGGCCAAAATTACTAGATGCTCATTATTATCATTATACAAGGCCAGTCCACCGCGCAGCCCCAATGCGGCAATCTGCTCACGAACAGCCGCGAAAACATCATCTGCTGTTCGCGCGGAGTGTTGGAGAGTAGCCGCGGCAGCATTGAGGGCATTCAACAAAGTAACCTGCTGACTCACCTGGTCCGAATTTTTCACCAGTTTGGTATCGTCGTTTATTTGTTGATTTTTTTCCATCAATCCCGCTTGTATCTAACCTATCCCATTGGCACTAAAATAATCTATGAAATTATTATAATGTTGACGAATTTTATCATAATCAAAGGAAAATTGATCGCAATAGTTCCTTTAGTGACTCTACTGCAAAAAGGGTGCTAGACCCTCCTCAAAACAGCAAAAGT
>CAZLNX010000067.1:0-21580 GCA_964560795.1 uncultured Anaerolineales bacterium
CCTCCTGGATCATTTTGAGAATTTTCATGCGTTCTTCAGCGGTTGTCATAGGGATACTCCTTATTCTTCACCGCGAAGGCGCAAAGTTCGCGAAGATTTACTGGGAAAAATGCAGATAGTCATTTGAGATATGCCCGTTTAAAAACCTTCTAATCAAATTCTTTGCGTCCTTGGCGTCTTTGCGGTTAATTCTTTTCATCCAATAAATACTTGTACTTTTTCGCCGTCTTCACCTTCGTCGACATCGACGAAGAAGGGAACGTCTCCATCTTTTGTATCTGCTAAAGCCAGAATGACTTCATCGAGACCCGTAGCATCCATATTGGGAATAAAATGTCCAAACGTGCGTAGAAGCCAGGCCGTCAGGCGGATAGGAATGGGCAAGCTTATGGCGACCCTTTCGGGGCTTTCGCCGTTTTTTTGGTGCACACGTACATGCAGCCATGGAGATTTTTGGCTGCCCCAACCCAATGCCAAAATCATCACACCAATCAAAAAAGGGAACCAGGTGCAGGCAAACCAAAACCCAAAACCTGAGGCACGCCAGGCCCAAAGCATCAGCGCCCCACCTATGACAGTAATGCCGGCACCAATCCAAACAGGGATAAACCACCAGCGCTTCCACTTTTCCATATCCTCTGGATCAGGGGGTTGGGGAGGCTCGTGATCTTCGGTTGTGTGGATCAAACCCAAGTCATCATCTTCTGAAAAGGGGTCTATTTCCATGCCATCATCGGGAAGTTGGTCGTCCTCATCTAAAGCCTGTAAAAGGGCATAACCCTCTTCAGCGCTAATAACGCCTTGATCGATCATTTCAAGGATTTTCATGCGTTCTTCTGACATTAGTTGCCCTTTCCTTCTAAAGCAGCCAGCAATTCTTCAGCTTGCTCTACACTGACCTTACCCTCCTGAAGCATTTCCAAGATCATCATGCGCTCTGCATCCGTAACAGGGTCGGTGCTGGTTTGTTTTGCAGCTAGCAGGGCATCGATATCGATATTCATGGTTTTTGCACGCGCACTTCGGCGGGCTTCGCGGGCAACTTTTCGTTGAGCCGCGGCGAGTTTGCGTTCGAGTTTATGTTGGGCGCGCTGCGCAGCTGCCTGGGCACGCTGTGTAGCACGTTCTCGCGCATCCTCAACCCGCTGGTGAATTTCCCTTGAACGTTCCTCGGATAATCCGGCATCTTCTAAGGTTTTCGATAATCCCGAAAGGTGTGTTTCTAACGATTTCAGGTGTGTTTCCATTGATTCAGTTGCCTGACGGGTCATATCTTTAGCCATTCTCGAAAAATCCTCGCCCAATTCAAAATCAAAATTGAAGTCAAATTCGAATTCTTCGGAGGCTTCTTCTTCGGGGTCTAATCCGATGAGGTCGATTTTCCCGCCAGCATTCAAATTGATCGGTGTTCCCCCTTCGCCAAATTCAAGTGAATACGATTCTTGGCGAATTTTTTCTGTGCTGTTGGGCAACCGGATACGTATCGATTGGGCACCACTTGAAAGTTGAACATCGGCGTTAATATCATCCGGAATTTGGCAGCGCAGGTTTCCACCAGCAGATACCGAATAAGCCTGCCAGGGAACAGGTGCAATGCTTATTTTGGCATTCCCCTCAACGGATGCAGAAATTCCGCCGCTGACATCAGCCAGGCGGAGATTGCCCGCGATTGAATCGGCGTGAAATTGTCCATCCACATCGCGGATACTGGCCCCACCACCAACATTTTCGACTTTCAGGTCCCCGCGCACGCGTTTTGATGATAGCGGACCGCCGACATTTCCAACATCCACGGAACCTACTTCGCGCAAAGTCAATGGGCCAGCTATATCGCCAATTTCTAATGATCCTCCCAGAGCCCTGAAACGTGCGCTGCCACCAACTTGGTTGATCTTTAATTCGGCATCAAACGGGACGTAAATAATGCAATCTTCAGGGCAATCAATCTTTGCAAATTCCTCGCCTTGTTCAAAGGTGACCAGATCATCACAAGTGGTTTTGATCAACGCTTCTGTTCGTTTCCAGCCTTTTACATGCAAATCGCCGGCGATATTCTCTATGGTTATATTTGGAGCTTTCCCGAGTTCGAGAGATTTCTGAACCATGGCTTACTCCTCTTGTTCACCAAGAAGCTGGATGGCATCCTCGTAATTGATTTTGCCAGCATCTAGATCTTCCAGAATTTGTTTGCGCTCTTTCTCACTAAGGCCAGCCATCTCATCTGGTTCAGGTTCATAACCCATGGATTTAATGATCGCTCGCAGGCGATTTCGAATAGTGGGGTATGAAAGATTGAGTTCAGCTTCCATGCGAGTGATTTTTCCCTCGCAGCGAATAAAGGTTTCGACAAATTCAAGTTGTTTGGGGTTTAGTTGGGCAAAAGCGCCAACCGTAAAGCGACCTTCGAAAGTGGTGTCGCAATCGCGGCAGCTAACTTTGGTGACCGTGATCTCACCATTACATAAAGGACATTGAGTTGGTAATGTTTGCATAAAATCCTCGCGATTTTATTTCCAATTTCCCAGAAACTTCGGAGTTTCCAGGAAAACCAATTATTATCCAGCGTGCAAAACGGTTCCGTACTGTTGACGGGTCTGTAGGCGCTGCCCAAGAGCTATCAGCAATTTCCCAAGGCCTGCAATAAATCGATCCAATATCGACGGATTAAAGGAAATCATTTTTCGAACGGACTTTATGGCTTCACGCTGATTTATTTTGCCAATTTCTAGTGTTGCGTACCACATAATCAACTCCTACAAGTGATTAAAAACCAAAACTTAATAAAATTATACAAATAATTTTGAATTTGTCAAGATGGATTTTAGAAATCTCAAACAATAATTGAGAATTCTAAAGCAAGCAGTTGATTTCCCCCACTTTTATTAACTTTATCCCTAGCGCTCGCCGGCGGTAATAAAGGATTCGAAGCTGGCATTGACGTTAGCAACAACCGTACTCGAGAAGCGCGTCATCGTGCCCTGATAGGGTTCATCTCCGTTTTGCACGTGCCACCCCTCCAGATCAAAGCCTAACGGTCCTTCAGCCGCAATCCATTCGCCGTTATATTTTCGGGCGATATGAATGTGGGTTCCCGTGCTGGTACCTCCTTCACAGGAAGGATGCCCGATCTTGTCACCTGCTTCAAGGACAGTTCCCACAGGGGCGCGCTGATACGAAGCGATATGCAAATAAAAGATCGTCCAACCAGTGCGTGGATCTCCATCCCCGTCAGCATCAATCTCGACAATGCCAGTTTCCGATCGCGTCACAACCCCCGAAATCATCGCCGTGGTCCACTCGTTGGTAGAACTGCAACCGCGCACTCCCGAAGGCGCAAAGTCTATGGCAGACCAGGGCTCCCCTGTGCCCCAGCCTGTGTGGGGGCCACCGGTATAGGCCCAGGTTTTGCCGCCCTCAAAGGGCAGTAACAGCTCTGGTTGCTGCAAACTCCCCGGAATATGAGTCTGAACATCCGCCCACGGGTCGCCGAACAGATCACGATAAACCTGCGCAACACCCTCGGGGCCGATATCCACCTGATAGTCGTTTCCAGAATATCCCACAGAGAAATAGTATTGAAAGGCCACACTGGCCGCGGTCTGCCAGGGATCGGGATGTTCGATGGTGCCACCCGGAAGATCAATTGTTGTCAGGTTCCCGTTTCGCCAACTGTAATATCCGTTGTTCAATGTGTTGGCCGCCCAAACAAGCTGCAGGTAGAGCCCGCGATACTTGCGCTGTTCTTGCCCCAAGGGGTAGTTTTGACTAATCTCCGATGGGAACTCAGGTTGGCTCAAAGCGCCAGTTTGATATTCCAGCAGCGCCAACAGAAGGCGCGGACTAATGCTGAAATTTTGGGCGACATAATCAACAACGCCAGCACCCGTACGTCTGGCCCCAGCAACATAATCTCGGTAATCTCGCAGCCAGCCGGGGTGCTGATCGACGAAGGCCTGAGTGTCGAAATCGACTTGTGCTGGTCCATTGACATACAAATTATCTGGCAAGATCTTGAACGGCGTACCCCAAAAAGATTTGTAATAAATGGGGATTTTCATAGGCATCCCCGGAGGCAGTGTTGTGGCATCTGCGGGGATGAAGGGGTTAGCTTCCAGGATTTCCTCCACAGTCGTATTAAAGTGGATGGCCAAGACTGGGAGCATGTCTCCAGTTTGGGCAAAATAATCAACCAACTCACCGGGTTGATATTTGGGCCGCTCCGGCATTAGGGTAGCCAGACTCTCTTCAGGAACAGCCTCCACCGTGCCCTCAAGCAGGGGGGATACAGGCTCCGCTTTGGGTTGGCAACTGGTGAGGAGGAGAGTGAACAGTATACAGCAAACAGTTATCAGAATAGCCCAATTTTTACTGCTAACTGCCCACTGCTCACCGTTCACTGAATACTGTTTACTGATCATCATCTCTCGTAATACGCGAAACTGCCGAGCCATACTGGTGTGCAGTGACGACATCTTCATCCCGGGTGAGTGTGCCCAAATAAGGTGCTTCGCCAGCGGAGGCTTGCCAACCATCCAAAACAAAGGGGAAAGGGCCATTGGCAGCGATCCACATCCCATTGTATTTACGGGCAATATGCGTGTGGGTACCTGTTGCCCGGCCACCTTCACAGGAAGGATGTCCGATGAAATCTCCAGATTTCAGGATTGTCCCCACAGGGACGCGATCTTCCTCTGCGATGTGCAGGTACATGAGCGCCCAACCGGTCTGCTCATGACCGTCGCCATCCAAATCCTGAATGACCGCACCAAATTCAGAGCGTACTACAAGACCGTCGGTCATAGCGACAACCCACTCATTTGATGGCACGCATCCACTGGTATCCATGCGCGGGGCGAAATCCAAGGCGGCAAGAGGTCCATTTTTTTCAAAGGCCTTGTGTGGGCCGCCGGTATACGCCCAGGTTTCACCAGGCTCGAAGGGTAAAGTCAGTTCAGGTTGAGTCAAATCATCCGGGATGAACTGGTCGATCTGGGCAGCGCGTTCCCACGGATCGCTGAACATATCATCATAGAGGGCTGGGAAGCCATGGATGACATCGAGCGCTTGATGGCAAGTAGCTTCATCATAGAGTTGGGCGAAGAAATAATGCAAAGCCACACTCGCAGCATTCATATCCTTGGGAGGGCTGAAGGTCGATCCATCGGGATACGTAATTTCAGTAAGCGTACCTTCACCCCAGCCATAAAACCCTTCCGAGATGGCGTGGGTTGCCCAAATCAGCTGACCGTAAAGGTCTTTGCGATAATAATCTGCCGCTCCCATGGCGGTATCGAAACTTTCCGCATCATCAGGGTGCCCCAATATACAGCCGCTTTGATATTCCAGCAAGGCAATCAGTAAGCGAGGGTTGATCGAATTCTCCAAGGCCACACGCTGGATGATCTCCGCGGCGCTATTCCAGCCATTGATCATCAAGTATTGGTCGTAGGTGCTCAAGAAGCCAGCCGACTCATCCAGATACGCGGCAACATCAAAATCGATAGCGGTGGGAGAATAAACCAGTTCAGCGTCGGGGAGCAATAGGTTAGATGGTCGGGGTGTGAGCGTAGGAGTATTCGCGATTTGTGAATTGCGAACTGTAAAGTGCGCATCTGGCGCGTAAGCACTGATTGCTATTGCAGCAAGGAACACCAGCACGATAAAACGAAAATATTGGTGCTTTCGCATGGCATGATTTTAACTCATTCGCGCAAAAAAGTCGGATTCTGTCTCCACCCCACTATCCACTGCCAACGAACAACTATTTATTCGCGCTCGCGCTCAATCAAGCTCTGATGCGCACCGAACTGGTTGGCTGTCACCACTTCCCCATCTCGAGTGAGGGTTCCTTTGTAGCGCACACCAGTTGATTGCACAATCCACCCATTTAGCGCAAAGGGAATCGGACCGTCGGCCTGCATCCACTCGCCGTTGTATTTGCGAGCCATGTGAACATGGGTGCCGGTGGCATAGCCACCTTCGCAAGATGGATGCCCTAATAGATCGCCCTTTTTGACGAGGCGGCCCACGCCGGTGCGCCCTTCTTCGGCGATATGCAAATAGATGACCACCCAGCCGGTCTGTTCGAAGCCATCCCCATCCAGATCGAGAACCACAATGCCGCGTTCTGAACGAGCAATCACCCCATCACCCGAGGCAGACACCCAGGCATCTGAATCATAGCAGCCGCTGACCGTGGTGGCGGGCGCAAAATCAATCGCGGCCCAAGAACCGTCCTTCTCGAAGGCACCATGCGGTCCACCGGTATAACTCCAACTGCGTCCGATCAAGAAAGGCAGCACCAGATCAGGTTGAACGAGATCAGGGGGAAAGAGTGGCTCTACCACTTGAGCACGAGTCCAAGGATTACCAAACATCTGCTCATAGAATGCCGAAAAACCAGTCTCCGGGTCCATTGCGACCAGCCAACCCTGGCGGTCATAAACCTTAGAGAAATAATACTGCAAAGCCACAGTACCTGCATTAAGGTCAGGGGCTATGCGAGCGACACTTCCATCAGTGAACTGGATTTCGCTCAGCCGTCCCTCACGCCAGCCATAATATCCAACCGAGAGCTCATTGACCGCCCACTTCAACTGTCTTAACAATCCTCTCTTGCTGAGGCCAATTTCTCCTAGGGGATAATCCTGCTCAGCAAGATTATCTGGTTGTCCATATACCCAACCACTTTGATACTCTAACAATGCAAGCAGCAACTTTGGATTGACTGAATTATCCAGGGAAATCTGCTTGACGAT
The DNA here is from genome assembly GCA_964560795.1 of uncultured Anaerolineales bacterium. Lineage (GTDB taxonomy): Bacteria > Chloroflexota > Anaerolineae > Anaerolineales > UBA11858 > NIOZ-UU35. The sequence continues at coordinate 6,759 of CAZLNX010000067.1, forward strand.
ATCCCCACCATAGGTTTCGCCATGCGTGCCCAGATATTCGTGAAAGTTTTTCAAGTACCCACCCGCCTGGGCGACAAAATTAGCCACATTAAAATCGAGAGCAGAAAGCGTATAAACGAACTCGCTGTCAGGGAGCAAGTGCATTGGCGATGTTGTCTCACTAACCCGTCTTGGGATGATAAGTAGCTGATTGGGATTGATAAAACCTCGATCAGGGAGCGTGCCGGTGGTGTCGATCTCATCGACTGTGACCCCAAAGCGCACTGCTAAAGCATCCAGCGTATCACCAGACTGGGTATAGTAGAGGATTGGCCCGGTGTTGACTGGTACAGGCGCGGGCGTAATTGCAACCGTAGGTGAAAGAGTTGGCGTCGGTTCAATCTCCACTGTGGCCGTTGGCGTTTCAGTAGGCTGCTCAACTTCTATTGTGGGTTCTGGTACAGCGGTTTCAGTTAATGTAGGTGCTGCCTCAATCGTGGCAGCCCAATTGGGCGTGATGGTGGGCTCAAATTCTGAGGGAGCGACGAAGGGACCCTCCTGGCGCGGTAAATTGCAATTAGTTAATAAAAACAGAGAGATAAAATAAACGCAGAGACGCACGCCAAAGGCGGGCCTTCGACCAAACGCAGAGAAACGTATAAAAAATCTCTGCGTCTCTGCGACTCCGCGACCTCGCGTTAATCTCTTTCTACCGATCAATGAGATTCTCCGGCACTAGGTCATTTTCAGCGTAGATTGTGCGATCACCATTACGCAGATAACCCTGATACTCACCGCTTGTGCCCACGCTTTTCCAGCCGTCCAAGACAAATGGAATATCCTGATCCGCGGGAATCCACTCTCCATTATATTTGCGGGCAATATGCACATGAGTCCCTGACGAAAAGCCCCCTTCGCAAGATGGATGTCCAACGCGGTCACCAGCCCGAAGGTAAGTACCAACCTCAACGCGGTCGCGAGTTTCGATATGCATATAGAATAACGTCCAGCCGGTTTGCTCGACACCGTCGCCATCCAAATCCTGAATCACAGCGCCATTTTCGGCGCGCACGATCAAGCCATCCGCCATGGCGACAACCCAATTTTCACTCTGGGTGCAACCTACGGGTTCATCATAGGGGGCAAAATCCAGCGCTGCCCACGCCGAACCATCCCCCCACCCCCCGTGTGGACCGCCCGTAAAGGCCCAGTCGACACCATCTTCGAAGGGTAACTGCAAGGGTGGTTGAACCAGGTTTGAGGGCAGGACAGGTTCATACCCATAATCAAAAGGGTAACCAAAAAGCTCCTGATACACCTCGAACAAACCATACTCCGTTACTGTACGCTGCCATATTTCACGCTGGTAAAGCTTGGAAAAGAAATACTGCAAGGCTGCCGTGCCAGCGTTGATCGTCGGGTTGACCGGAATTACGGAACCATCCGGCAGCACCCAACTTGCCACGCCATTAACACGCCAAAGGTAATAGCCACGGTTGAGTTCATTAGCCGCCCAGCCTAACTGCTTATAAAGACCCTGCAAGTCGGTGTGTTCCATGCCCATGGCATAATCCAACGTGAACGTGTGCGGCTCCGGATCAGTCAACCAGCCGCTTTGATATTCCAGCACAGCCAGCAGCAAGCGCGGGTTAATAGAGTATTCGGTGGCTACGCGCTGCACAATCTGGTAACCGCGCAGCATATTACCTTCGACATCTTCTTCGTGATAAACCAGGTATCCGCCCAGGCCAGAGACGAAGTCGGGGACATCGAAATAAGCCGTCACCGGCCCTGCGACAAGCTCCGAATCTGGGATGATCTTGAAGCTTGGTCCGGTCTCAACGGGTTCTGGTGCAGGGATATCTAACGCTTGCCCGACCTCCAGGATATTGACATCATCGATACTGTTAGCGTCCGCAATTTCCTCTACAGAGACGCCAAACCGTTCTGAAATGACCCCTAGCGTATCCCCGGACTGGACAACATAGCCTTCGGCCTCGGTTCGTAATCCGGGGATAGGATGGGGCGCATCGGGCGTGGGAGAGTACACCGGCGAGCCGGGTGGACGTCCCTGGGTATTGGGTCCTGGGGGCTCGCTCTGGCCGGGCACCTGCGTCGATGGAGTGGATACTCCTTCCCAAGGTCCCGCATCAGACTCCCACTTGCGCGTGCAGGCCAGCGTGGCAATAAACAACGCCAGGAGAGCCAGAAGCCAAGCTTTTCGACGGGGAGAGCGGTGTGATTTATCCATAGGGGATGATGTGCATTCTACCCTGAAACTGGGGCAGGGGACAAGACGGATATCCCCCAAAATTGGGATGCAAGGGGGGCTATAAATGTTGTTGCCAGATTTATGCCAGTGGCAGCCTTTTGATATCTCAGTGCAGAGTCAAAAAAGCTGGACTTTTTCGAAAAGTCCAGCTTTTGTAAGCAGAGTCTGATTTGTGCTGCTAATCAGTTTTCCGGCGTGTAAACCATACAACTCCACCACCGGCTACCAAACCGATGATAACCGCGCCAATCACATAGAGCAGGTTCGTGCCAGCAAATGGACTGCCGGCAGCAACTGCATCTTGAAGAACATGATCCATATGTTCGATATGTTCATCGTCAGTGAGCATACGCCCATATTTGCCAATCACTTCATTGGTCCAGAAGCTTTCATCAGCCATGTTCCGATGGCAGCCCATACAGGCACCTGTACGCTCCATACGTTCGCGTTGATCCTGATCGAGGGGACGAGAGTCTGGCCAGTGGGAGCCAACGATCTGAAGCTGCTCACCCTCACGGCTGACGATCTGACTCCAATCGATCGACATCTCAGGAATCGCTGGAATTTGAACCAGCGAATTTTCCGGCCACACAGAACCATCAGCCAATTCGAGATCGACATAAATATCTTCTGGATAGCGCTGTTGATAGCGTCCATTCTGGATACCATAGCCTAGCGCCTTTGGATCGCTGTGGCAGCTTTCACAGGTGCGGGCTTGCCGGGTGGCGGTATGCGGCTGAACAGGGGCCATATCGATAGCGCGCTGTCCATCTTCTGCGCCTTCCATGCCAGGTTGTGTCTTGCCGATGGCATTGTGCAATAGCATTTCACCATCTGGGCCGACGACGGTCTTGACTACCTGACATCCGGGCATTAGCGGAGTTACGCGCCCCTCGCCATTGATTCCTAAGATAGGCTCTTCCCAACGGAGATAGGAGCGAGACTCGTTGACTTCGCCAGGAGACTCACCTGCTGATGTACCAAAGACGACACCGGGCGAAGTGATAGCAGCGTCAATTTCATCGGGATGTTCAGCAATTGTCTGCCCATCTGCAAAGCGGGTGTTGCCGATAGCTACCCAGTCGGTTGCTTCTGCCCCACCAGAGTAATCTGCCTTGACGTGGCAGCCATAACATTGCGGGGCCCAGTCGGAGTGGCAAGAGTAGCATTCCATTTTCTCCATATGAGCTGAAACGCTCTCCATGGCCACTTGGGCTGATTGATTCTTCCAGGTGCTGTTTTCGCTAATATCCTTGAGTAGCGGGATAAAGAAATCGACACCTGTAGCCGAGTGAAGAATAACTTGATCTCCTTGAAGGACCACGTTGCCGAAGGGGTTGCCGCGGGCGGTCAGTAAATAGCCATCAGCTTTATCGTAAATCGTCGCGTTAGCCTGGAACAGCAGCAAGCTATTTGTCAGGCCGCGGGCTTCTCCATCTAATTCAGCGCCGAATTCCTCTTGATAGCCCAGGGGCAGCTCCCAGGGATACTGGCTTGCAGTGCCATGGCAGTCAGCGCACTCAATCTCTACTTGTGCCAGCGTTGTGCCAAAGATATTGCCATCCCCATGGATATCAATACTGGTGTGGCAATCCTGGCAGAGCATAGAGCCTTCAGGATTTTCCGGTCGGCTGGCTTTTTGATGATGTAAATCATCCTGGATAAATAGATATTTTTTGGTATGTAACTTAGGCTGGGATTCTCCAGCCTGGTTGAACGGCGATCCGTAAGGGAATTCCATGATTCCCTGGTATGTCACACCGATACGTTTGCCACGGTTATGGCAGGAATTGCATGTTTCGGTGGGGATGCCGTTGTGGGTCTTGCGCGTACTTTGAATTTGGTGAATGAGCAGTTTTCCGGGTTGGTCCGCGGGGATGGATTCATCAGCTCCCTCATAGATGCCCTCGTTGCTATAAGGAATGTGGCAAGCTGAACAACCCATTCCTCGGTAATCGCCGCGTTTTTGACGACCACGAATACCCACATGGCAGCGTTGGCATTGTTGTCGTTGGTAGGTGAATCCGGCCATGTAGGGGTTTGCCAACACATCTTCAAGGCTTGGATTAGGCAATTGTTCCAACTGGGTTGGGAACTGATCGCTATGTTCACCAGCCATGGAAATCATATATGCTTTATAGGCATCCGTTCCAATGATCGGTTCAACGCCATCGGGGTCGTCTAAGTCATAGTTTCCCCAAACGACTTTGTGATCTTCCTGGATTGTCCAGGTGAACATATTGCCCTGGATCTTCCCAGCTTCGGTTTGCATTAGGGAGCGCAGCATGGCATAGGGCTTATCTGGGTGACAGCCTGCCTGCCCGCATGTTTTATCAGCGATCCACACGCTGCCAGGATCGGGATAGAAACCTTCAGCAACCACCCCTTCGGGTGCATTCTGATGAGCTAAAGCTTCATCATTAGTCTCTAAGGGATTACCACCATGACAGACAACACAACCTTCAGGGTCGCCAGCTTCAGTTCCTTTATGCTTGATTGTGGCCAGCATTACACTGCCCTCTTCACGGATATTGGCTATACCATCATGGCAAGCCAAACAACCTGAATCCCCCGCTTGGGCATAGGTGGGTTGGGTCGAGATTACCAGCAACCCGCTCATTACCAAGAGTAGCGCAACACCGCATATGATGACAATTGTTGCAATTCTTTTGGCTTTCATCGCATTCTCCTTACTAATTCTAGTTCTACTTACATTCCCCAATATTTACTTAATGTGCACCTCCTCTCCATCAGGTTCAATTTGCGCCAACTGCGCACAAATATATGACAATTGTAATAAATAGGGGAAGTCAAGTCAAATTACAATTATTCTTGCGAGGGAGTTTATCCACCTCTGGGGGGCAATATATTTCATTATGATAGAATTTCCCCACCTATGGAAGTCTCTGAAAATCTCCAGGCCATTTTAGACACCATTCCCACCAAAACCGGCTGCTACTTGATGAAGAATGAAGCCGGGGATGTGATTTACGTGGGCAAGGCGGTCAATTTGCGCAGCCGCGTGCGTTCATACTTCCAAGCCGGTGGACAGGAACACCCACGCACGCGTCAACTGGTCAAGCGCATCAGGGATATCGAATGGATCGTAGTGGGCTCGGAGCTGGAAGCCTTGATCTTGGAGATGAACCTGATCAAGAAGCACCGCCCGCACTACAACGTGCGTCTCAAAGACGACAAGCGTTATCCCTACATAAAAATCCATTGGAATGATCCTTTCCCTAAAGTCACGGTCACCCGCAGAGTCGTCGATGATGGTGCGCAGTACTTCGGGCCATATACCGGAGTTTGGGCCGTGCATCAAACCCTGGATGTGCTGCGGCGGATATTTCCCTATCTAACCTGCAACCGTACCATTACAGGCGAAGATAAGCGCGCCTGCTTGTATTACGATATCAAGCTGTGCATCGCTCCTTGTATTGGGGTTGCCAGCCAAGAAGAGTATCGCCAGATGATCCATGGATTGGCGGACTTCCTGAGAGGACGAACCGAGGGGATTGTCGATCGGCTGCAAACCAAGATGCACAAGGCTTCCCACGAATTACGCTTTGAGCAAGCAGCGGTGCTGCGCGATCAGCTTGATGCCATCCAACAGATCGTCACTCGACAAAAAATCGTTCTGTCGTCGGATTATGTAGATACAGATGTGATCGCCATGGCGCGCTCTGAGCGTGAAGCTTGCGTGCAGGTATTTTTTATCCGCGGCGGCAAACTGATTGGGCGCGAATACTTCCTTATGGAGGGCACTGACGACAATCCCGATGCCAATGTGATAGCTGAATTCATCAAGCAGTTTTACGATCAAACACCCACCGTTCCACCCCAGGTATTACTTCCCCACGAGGTCGAAGAGGCACAGATCATCCGCCAATGGCTCAACAGCCGCCGGGGCGGCAAAAAAGTGGAGATCAAGATCCCCCAGCGCGGTCAAAAGCGCGAGCTGGTTCAAATGGCTGCTGAGAACGCCACCGATACTCTGACCGCCTTGCAGGCCCAGTGGGAAGCTGACGAACACCGTCAAACCCAGGCACTGACAGAACTGCACGAAACGCTACGTCTTCCCAAAGCCCCCAAACGCATTGAATGCTATGATATTTCGACCATGCAAGGCACGGCAACGGTGGGCAGCATGGTTGTGTTCGACCAGGGCGTACCCGATAAAGGGCAATACCGCCGCTTCAATATCCGCTCTGTAGTTGGCCCAGATGATTTTGCCAGCATGGAAGAGATGCTCAGGCGCCGTTTCCGACGCTGGCAAAGTGCCCAGGAGGCGGCAGCCGCAGGGACTCCGGGCAAAAAGCCTGATCGTTCATTTTCTGCACTGCCTGATTTGATCATCATCGATGGCGGCAAAGGACAGCTCAGTCGGGCGACGAAGGTATTGGAAGAATTTGGCTTATTCGATGTTGTTCCGGTAGTCGGGTTGGCCAAGCGAGAGGAAGAGATCTTTGTTCCTGGGAAATCGCGCTCGATTCTCTTGCCTCGCAAATCAGAGGGGTTATACTTAGTACAGAGAATCCGTGACGAAGCCCACCGCTTCGCCATCACCGCCCACCGCAAGCAGCGCTCAAAATTGGGTATCACTTCACAGCTTGATGTTATTCCCGGAATAGGTCCTGCAAGGCGCAAGGCGTTGATGAGTCACTTTGGCTCGATCGACGCCATTCGGCAGGCTTCCGAAGAAGAACTGGCAGCCGCACCAAAGATGAATACCAGCACGGCCGCGGCCGTGAAAGCACATCTGCAATAGGCAAGAAAGGAGGATGCGTTGAAGCTAGCTTGGTATATCGAAGATGATGGTGAGATGATCAAGGCAATTCGATTGCTACTCAAATTGCTGGATTACGAAACGCGCTCCTTTTTTGATTGCAAAACTGCTGCCCAGGCGATTCTGGATGGGGATCGACCTGACTTGATGCTTGTTGACATCAATATGCCAATCGTAACCGGGATGGATTTGCTGAAGTATGTTCGCAGCCGATCTGATTTTGACCTTATTCCAGTAGTGATGCTTTCTTCAGAGGTTGCCGATGCCAGTGTAAATGAGGCAACAGAACTTGGCGCGGATGGTTATCTATTTAAACCAGTGACCATTGAAGATTTAGAGGATAAAATAAATATAGCTGTCAATAAACGATCAAACTAGGTAGTCTTGAATTTTACGCTGTTTGCTAGGGAGATTGGCTAAAATTGAAGCCTGATTTTTCCGGAGAGAAATCAGCAAATGTCAACACGGCCTAGACAGTCAGATCTAATCAATTTTTATTTTTTAGGAGATACTAAATGGCAAAGAAAGCACAGAAAAAAAAGAAAAGAAGAAGCACCCAACAGACGGTCATGGTTATCATTGGCATCCTCATTGTTTTGGCGATGCTGCTGCCATCCGTTTTAACTTTTCTACAATAACAAAGAATACAACATGACAAGTGGTTAGGAGTTTGACTGCATCGTCAAACTCCTATCTACAATCACTTAGAAAAGCATCGCTGAGAGGTTGATTGTGGATGACAATATCATAGTATACGGAACAACATGGTGCCCCGATTGTGTTCGAGCTAAGAAAGTTCTCAAAAAGCACAACATCGAATTTCAATGGATTGATATTGGTCAGGATGATACAGCACGCACATTTGTAGAAGAATCAAATAACGGCATGCGAATTGTTCCCACAATCCTTTTCTCGGATGGAGATACCCTGGCAGAACCATCAAACACCGAGCTTTCTAAGAAGTTAATATCTTTAGGATTGATTGATAATTAGGTTTTTGGCCCTAAATATTAGCTAATTTGTCGTGATCAACTGGAATTTTTGTACTTCTCGTTGTATACTCAATACAACACTGAATGAGGAGAGGTCTACATGAAAGTATCAGTTCTGCAAGAAAATCTTGCCCATGGCCTCAGCATTGTTTCGCGCGCCGTATCTCCACGTAGTACACTGCCAGTTTTAGGAAATATTCTGGTAGCCAGTGATGAGGGGCGTTTGCGTCTTTCGGCAACCAACCTAGAGTTGGGGATTACCTGTTGGATTGGCGCCAAAATCGAGGAAGATGGTTCCACAACAGTTCCGGCGCGTACCTTTACCGATTTAATTAGCACGCTGCCCCCCAATCAGGTTAGCATGGATTTAAATGTGCGCACGCAGACAATGAACGTGCGCTGCGGCACATCAAATACTGATCTCAAATGCATTGACGCGCAAGAATTCCCCCCCATGCCCACCCCGGATTTAGATGAAGGTCTGCAAATTAATGTTGCTGACCTAAGGGAGATGATCCAGCAGGTAGTGTTTGCCACATCTACGGATGAGGCCCGACCGATACTTACGGGTGTTCTCTTAACTGTCGAAGAAGACAAGATCACTTTTGCCTCAGCTGATGGTTTCCGACTCTCCGTTCGCAATGCAGAACTCTCATCACCCTTATCAAAACCCATCCAAGCTGTGATCCCGGCGCGTGCCCTGAGCGAATTAGCTCGTATTACATCGTCCACACTAGGTTCGAATGGCTCAGAAGGCAATGAAAAGGTCACAATGCTGATGCCAGCCCAGAGCGGGCGCGTAATCTTCCGCACCCCCAACATCGAACTGGCAACCCAGATCATCGAAGGCACGTTCCCAGATTACGAGCAAATCATCCCTCGGAGTCATCAAACACGCACTGTTCTCTCCACTGATGCATTCCTTAAAGCATGCAAACAGGCAGAAATCTTCGCTCGAGAGGGGACCTTGATCGCCAGAGTGAGTATTACACCCGGCGGCGAATTGCAACCAGGGACCGTAGAGATCTCGGGGCAATCTGAAGAGACGGGCTCAAACCAGACCATCATCGACGCATCCATTGAGGGTCCTCCCATTCTGATTGCCTTCAACGTACGCTTTATGCGGGAAGTATTAGACGTGATCAAGACACCGAACGTCGCCTTAGAAACTTCTACGGATACCAGCCCGGGGGTTATCCGGCCCGTCGGGCAGAAGGATTTCTTACACGTGATCATGCCAATGCACTTGGGCAACTAATCGAAGTAAACGTGATCCGAAGCCTAACGCGGCTTCGGATCATTTTTTTTAAATCACATATATGACACTGCCAAGTCCTTCCCCAGATCGGGCTTTACAGATTTATCTCGCCTTAGCCCAATACCCAATTTTGCGAACGCGCATACGTGGCCGCATGCGACGGGCACTTTTTGAACGCGGCATCATTTCCGCAAAGAATTTCGAAGCCGAGGTTCGTCAAAAGGCAATCGAATCGCAAGCTCGGGAGGGGTTGCACGACCCCCTATGGGAAGAAACGGAGGAGATCTGGGAAATCAGGATGTCGCGTATTCGCACACACCTGACTGATTTCTATTTCGCCTACAATTTAAGATTTGAAGATTTTGAAGATATCGTCAAGGATGTGCTTGCGGAGCGCGTCCCGATGGCTGATGAGATCGAGGTCTCGTTCAACCCCGAATTAGCGCCCCAAGATATGCTCTTCGAACAGGCGCTTACAATCGAACACCTGCCACTAGATGAACATGCCCATTACAAGCATCGCTATCATGAACTAATCGTTGTGTTGATCCGCCGGCTGATCAGCGATCAACTGGCCTATATCAACATCGCCAAAACCTGGTTCACGGCCAGCGATTTGTTCGACATCCAACGACGCAAAATTGGTCATGGGAAAATTGGCGGCAAAGCCGCGGGGATGCTGCTGGCAGCGCGCATCCTTAGCGAGGTTGCTGGAGAAGATATTCGCGGTTCAATTTGCATTCCAGAGTCGTATTTCCTTGGCTCAGATGTCATGTATGCATTTATGAGTTTTAACGATTTGATCCACTGGGCAGATCAAAAATACAAGTCCGAGGAACAAATCGTAGCAGAATACGCTACCATCCAGGCCGAATATGCCAAAGCTGAGTTTCCTCCCGATATTCTCCTGAAACTCTCGGAAACGCTGGAAGAAATTGGCACGCAACCCATTATTGTGCGCTCTTCGAGCCTGTTGGAGGACAACTTTGGCACATCCTTTGCTGGGAAGTACGATAGCGTATTTTGTCCGAACCAGGGCTCTCCAGAAGAAAATCTCTTCGAACTGACCCAGGCAATAGCCCACGTATTTGCCAGTGGCCTAAACCCCGATGCGCTGCTCTACCGCCGGGCGATGGGGTTGCAGGATTATGATGAACGCTTAGCGATCCTCATTCAGGTTGTAGAAGGCGAACGCTACAGAGATTATTTCTTCCCCCATGCTGCGGGTGTTGGATTCAGCCGCAACCTTTATCGCTGGTCACCCCAAATCCGCAGCGAGGATGGCTTTTTGAGATTAGTTTGGGGATTAGGAACTCGCGCTGTAGACCGCGTAGGTAATGACTACCCCAGGCTTGTCGCGCTCAGCCACCCAAATTTACGCCCTGAATCCGAACCGAAGTTAATCAGACGCTATTCTCAGCAGTATATTGATGTGATCAACCTGGAGAAGAATCATTTTGAGACCTTACCTGCCCAAGAAGTGATCACCCGTCGTTATCCACTCCTCAGGTATATCGCACAACTGGATCAGGGTGGCTATCTCGTCCCCATTCGCAGTAATCTGTCTGAGGAAGATATCGAAAACGTTGTATTTACTTTCGATACACTCATTCAACGTACAACAGTTGCCGATCAATTGAAACGCATTCTCAATCTTTTGGAGCGTTATTACAAAACCCCAGTGGATATGGAATTTGCCTTTCATGTAAGCAACCTTCAAGATATAACCCCAGATATAAAAATATCCATCTTGCAGTGCCGACCGCAAGCCCATAACGTAGAAGAGGCCGCGTTTATCCCTGATGATCTGAAAGAGAGCGAAATAGTCTTCTCAACCAGCAGAATGGTGCCGCAGGGACATATTTCCGATATTCGTTACGTGTTATTCGTTGTGCCAGAAGGGTATTACGCCTTACCCACACCAGCAGAGCGGTCTGAGCTAGGGAGGGCGATCGGACGACTTAATACGCTATTGGCAGAAGAAATCTTTATCTGTATTGGACCTGGTCGCTGGGGGACACGCAATCCTGACCTGGGTGTCAACATTCGCTATGCGGATGTCTACAACACGCGCTCGTTGGTGGAACTGGCTGGTGAGGGGATTGGTCCTGCCCCTGAGCCCTCTTTTGGAACCCATTTTTTCCAAGATCTTGTCGAAGCACGCATTTTCCCTCTGGCAATTTTCTTAGATGATGAAGATGTCTCCTTCAACCGCAAATTCTTTTACGAAACGCCGAATCAACTCGCCCAACTCGCTCCTGATGAGGTAAACTTAGAAGCGTGCATACGTTTGATCGAAGTCTCTTCATTCCGACCAGAGCATCATCTTGAATTAGTCATGGATAATGAAGCTGGACAAGCGGTCGCATTTTTGCGTAAGGATTAGTCGAAGATTCTATTCATCATAAAAGCTCACTCAATTATATGTTTGTAGGTGATAAGGGGATGGCCGTGTTATCGCCATCTCCTTATTTTCTGGAATAATTTTGTAGTGGGTGGGATACAAAAAAGGTATTTCTATGAAAAAATTTGTCGCAGTCGCTGGGAATATTGGCGTGGGCAAGTCCACCCTGGTAGGTATGCTCAGCAAAAGTTTGGGTTGGGAGCCATTTTATGAACCCCATACCGAAAATCCTTATTTGCCAGATTTCTATAAAGATATGAAAGCCTGGGCCTTCCATTCTCAGGTTTTCTTCTTGACCCATCGATTGCGCATTCATCGCAACCTTATCGACCACCCGACCTCTGTCGTCCAAGATCGTAGTGTGTACGAAGATGCTGAAGTATTTGCTCGTAACCTTTATACGCAAAAACAGATGGGTGAGCGGGACTATGAAACCTATCAGGAACTATATCAAGTGCTCAGCGAGTTCCTTCCTCCTCCTGATCTGGTTGTTTATCTAAGGGCTTCAGTGGAAACCTTACAGCGCCGAATTCAAAATCGTGGGCGGGACTACGAGAGCAAGATTAAAACAGAGTATTTGAGTCAACTTAACACTCTATATGAAGAATGGGTTGAAAGCTTCAATTTGTGCCCCGTGCTTACTGTCCCTGCAGATGATATCAACTATGTCAAGCACCCCGCACATCTAGAGCTAGTAATTCAAAAAGTTGATGAGAAGTTGACCGGCAAAGAAGTGGTTGTCTTTGACCCCGTAGATGTCGAAAACGGACGCAACTCGACATATTAGTTGAACAGAGTTATACCTGAATTGCGGCAAGAATCATAAATCATTGAGCGGAGGACCGCCATAGCTGTGCCGAAGTCGAAATGGATATTACACCATTCGACTTCGCTCAGCTCCGCTCAGGGAGATCGCAATTCTTCTTGTCCGATATTTAGGTCAGTTAAAAGGATTGCGCGGATAGAAGTCTCAATTCTATCCGCGCAATCCTTTTAAATCCGCGTCATCCGCGTTCTATTTTTATTCTTTACTCCGAAGATGGGGGAACAGGATCACTTCCCGAATACTGTGTTGATCTGTAAGCAGCATGGTCAGGCGGTCAATACCCATGCCAAACCCACCGTTCGGGGGCATTCCGTATCGCATGGCCTGTATATAATCTTCATCCATGGGATGGCGTTCTTCGTCATCTTCGGCATAATCCCGCCCCATTTCCAGGAAACGTGCTTTCTGATCGAGAGGGTCATTGAGTTCGGTGAAGGCATTGCATAGCTCCATACCGCCCACAAACCCCTCAAAGCGCTCGACCGTCTGAGGGTCACCAAGCATGCTCTTCGCCAAGGGTGAAATATCCCTGGGATAGTTGTAAAGGAAAGTCGGTTGGAACAGGTTCGGTTCAAGATGATTGCTGATCAGTGCGTCGATCAACTTACCACGCGCCGAATCGGGTTTGACTTCCATCCCTTTGGCTTTCATCGCTGCTGCCAGACTCTCCGCCGTGGGGTGTTCGTTGATATCGATCCCCGTAGAATCAATCAGACCTTGGCGCAACTCGATCCGCGCCCAAGGGGGATCAAGATTGATCTCATGCCCCTGATAGGTAAAGGTACGTTTCCCAAAAACCTGGTCGGCGACGAAGGCCAGCATATTCTCGGTAAGTTCCATCACCTGGTTATAGTCAGCATAGGCCCAGTAGAACTCAATCTGAGTGAACTCGGGGTTATGTTTGAAGGAAACACCTTCATTACGGAAATCACGCCCGATTTCATAGACACGCTCAAAGCCTCCCACAAGCAGCCGTTTCAAATAAAGCTCGAAGGAAATTCGTAAATACAGTTCTTGCTTTAGCTGGTTATGGTGAGTGACAAATGGTTCAGCCGCTGCACCACCATAGATAGGCTGTAAAATTGGCGTTTCAACCTCGAGGAAGTCATGCTCGTCCATGAAATTTTGCAGAGCACGCACAATCGCCGCGCGCGTGCGGAAAATTTTGCGTACATCGGCATTGACAGCCAAATCGGCATAGCGTTGGCGATAGCGGGTCTCGGGGTCAGCCAAAGTTGCATGTTGAACAACTTCACCGTCAACTACTTCATCCTTGGCCGCAGGCAGGGGTGTCACCGCCTTTGACAGCATTCTGAAGGACTCTACCCATATGGAGACTTCGCCAGTGCGAGTACGAAATATCTTACCGCTGGCCTGAATGAAATCACCCAGGTCAAAAGCACGGTTGAAGAACTCGATTTGTTCCTTGCCGATATCATTGGCCCGAAAGAAAAGCTGGATGCGGCCATGACCATCCTCAATGTGAGCAAAAGTGATCTTGCCCATGGGACGCACTGAGCGGATGCGGCCTACCAGCGTCGCTTGAATCTCTTCGGGAGTTTCATCATTCTCCACTGCTTCAAAAGCCTGAGTAGCTTCCGCGCTGGTGTGGGTTCGTTCAACGCGATGCGGATAAGGCTCAATACCCTCGGCACGAAGCTCTTCAATTTTTTCAAGTCTGATCTGCTCTAAGTTCGAGTATTCTGCTGACATTTTTGGTGTTCCTCGTTCAACCATGTGTACTTATTTCATGCGGGATGCAAATTTCTATCGCCTTATAGCAACAAATGGCAACAAAAAAGCCCCGCGTCGAGTGTACTCGCGCGGGGCTATATGGGTCAAGCCCCAGTTTATTCTACCTTGACAATCCTAACAGTAAACGAGCCGTTGGGAGCCTGCACTGTCACTTCTTCTTTGGCTTTGTGACCAATAAGCGCCCTCCCCAAAGGAGATTCATTGGAGATGCGTCCATTGCTGGGGTGAGCTTCAACTGCGCCAACAATCGTATAGCTTTCAGGGTCGAAATCGCCTTCTCGAATGGTAACTTTCGAACCAATCTGAATCTCGTCCCGTTTCTTATCATCCTTAATCAACTGTGCATTAGCAAGGATAAGTTCCAGCTCCTGGATACGCCCTTCAACAAAAGCTTGCTCGTTGCGGGCAGCATCACATTCAGCATCAGCATCCACGCCAGAATCACCATCTTCCAGAGCTTCCCGCAATCGTTCGGCTACTTCCTGACGGCGCGTCGTGCGGAGATACTCAAGTTCCTGTTGGAGTTTCTCAAAACCCTCTTGGGTCAAGT
>CAZLNX010000068.1:0-6100 GCA_964560795.1 uncultured Anaerolineales bacterium
CTTTAGTGAAAAGCAGGGGGTTGGTGGTCACACCGCGTACCCAACCAAGGGAGCGGGATTCTTTAGCTTCTTCAAGTGATGCTGAATCTAGATAAATAGCCATAATCTTTTTCAATTATTAGGTCCATCAAGCAAAAAATGAGAATTTGTGAAATTACTTGACAAGATAAAGGTTTTTTGATATATTTTTCGGTAAGTGAAAAAAATATCACTTACGTGTCAATTGAGATAATATTCTCGCATCAGGATTATAACGTAGCGCTACTGAAAACATCAAGCACAATGAATACAATCCCCCAGCTCCAAGTCGCTCTTGATTACACCTCCTTGCCCCCAGCCCTAGTTATGGCAGCTCTGGTGGCCCCCGAAGTAGATATTATCGAAATAGGAACGCCCCTATGTAAGGCGGCAGGTATTGATGCAATTCATGCCATTCGAGAGATTTGCCCCGATAAGCTCATCCTGGCCGATTTCAAAACGCCCGATGTGGGGGGTATCGAAGCTGCGATGGCCTTTGAGGCCGGTGCCGATATGATCACAGTGATCGGTGGTGCAGCCATGGCCACTGTGGAGGAAGCACTTGCGGAGACTCGCAAATGGGGCAAAGAAATGCTCATGGAATTGACTGGTGTCCGGGATATCCTGGCCCGGGCGGCTGAGTGGCGTCAAATCGGGGTCGAACGCCTTGTGTACCACCGAGAATGGGATGCTCAGACGGCAGGTCGCGAATGGGAGGAGTCTGATAAAGCCACCATTCGTCAACTGATTGACATGGGTTACAAAGTTACAGTCACAGGGGGTTTGACCTTGGAACTGCTGCCGTTTTTTGCAGACCTTTCCCCTGCAGTGCTGATATGTGGTAGGGGGATTCGTGAACAACCTAGTCCGCGGGCCGCTGCCCGTGAGATGCGCTTGGCGATCGCAGAGATCTGGTCCGGTTCATCTACGTATGGAGCAACGTCTCGTACAAGGTCGTCTTCAACAGATCGTGCTGCCAAGGCAATTCGTTGGGGTGTGAGTGAATTGGGACTTGCGCTGACCGTCGATGGTAGCAATTGCCCAGGATGTGAGGCCCCCGGTCGCTTTTGTCAGGGCTCTAGAACGGATATCCATATCCCCGTTGGAGTAGATGCTCAACAATTTTTCCAGCAACTGAACTCCCAGGTTAACCCGGCGGAGGCTCAAGCCATTGGATTAGGCACTAATGGGACTTTCTATATAGATGTAGGTTCACTTTCCAATATGAGCGAAAGTAATATTCTTCATTTGCTTTCTGCACTTAGTAGAGCGTTGCAAAATGTTGGTCAACCTGCGATTGAAAACGCAGCGCTAAACATGGCTCGCAATGTGTTGTCGGAATAATTTGCTTATTTGATTGATTTTGAAATAGGAGTAGAGAAATGGCTAACGAATTCCCGATGAATGCTTTAGGCATGGTAGAGACGAAAGGCCTGGTAGCTTCTATTGAAGCGGCCGATGCCATGATCAAAACCGCTCATGTCAAACTCTATGGCCAGGAAGAGAGCGGTGGTGGATATGTCACAGTATATATCCGTGGTGAAATTGGTGCCGTTCGTGCTGCTGTGGATGCTGGTGCTGCTGCTGCCAAAGCGGCTGGCGAATTGGTCACGGTTCATGTTATTGCCCAACCTCATCGCAATGTTGAAAAACTGCTTCCCGATAGCGTTCGGGTTGTCAGGCTTTCTGCAGATTAGTCAGCTGGGTTGATCGGACCACAGAAAAGGATGTTGAAATGCAATTACGAACATATGTGATGGTAGACAGCATGCAGCCGCAGTACGCCGCTTTTACCGGCAAGCGTACTTTAGGCATGATCCCCATTGAAGGTGATGCACAAATATATATGGAGATCTCACCCGCGGCAGAAGTTTATAAAGTGATGGATATCGCCTTAAAAACAACCAACGTTCAGCCGGGTTACCTAAACATGGGGCGCGAATATGGCTTTTTGGAAATCCACTCAAGCCATCAAGAGGCTGTGCAATACACGGGTGAAAAAGCCCTCGAATCGTTGGGCTTGGCAGAAACAGATCGACTGAAACCTCGTGTTCTTTCTGCCAATATGACCTCCGGGATGCACCCCTACGAAGCACAATTGATCAACGCCCGCAATGCGGGTGGTCTGGTATTGGCTCACCAGACCTTTTGCGTGATCGAGGTGGTGCCGGCAGCCTACATCGTTCTGGCTGCTAATGAGGCTGAAAAAGCCGCTGCCATTACTCTCAACCATTACACTGGTGCGGGTGCATATGGCCGTCTGATGATCTCAGGAACAGAGTCGGCCGTCAGCCAATCGCGCGATGCTGCGATTGCAGCCATCGAAGTGCTTGAAGGGCGCAGCCCAAGCAAACGATAGCTATGAATATTTATTACACGGCAAAAGATATTGAGGAAATGGCGGCCAGGGGAGTCCAGCAACTCGAACTCGACCCAGGAGTTACGTTGACCGATTTTGCCCGGGAAACTGCTCACCAGTTCAATATTAAGCTGGTGGATAGTCAAAGGACAAGACCAGCCTCGTCGCAGCCGAGCACCCCAAATGTCGTCCCCCCTGTGCCCCAAAGTCGATATAACAAACCACAGGGTTGTCTCCGGGCAAGCAACTCCTTTTCCTCCCCAAGCTCTCAAGTTCCAGCCAATTCAAGTACGGTGAATAGATTGGTTGATCTGATGGGCAAAGTCATAAAGCGAGGTGGATGAGATGAAGATTGCAAAAGTCGTTGGTGTGACAGTTTGTACGGTAAAAGAGCCTCGTCTCGAGAACAGTAAGATGTTATTGGTCTGTGATACAGATCAGACAGGCAAAGTTCATGGCAAACCTTATATCGCCCAAGACGTTGTTGGCGTTGGCCCCGATGAGTTAGTCATTGTGGTAGAGGGAAGTTCTGCTCGGGTTGCTTCAGGTGACAATAACACGCCTGTCGACGCGGTAATTGTGGGTATTTTGGACTCGCTCCAGTTTGAAGGCAAAACTACGTTCAAAAAGCATTAGATATTAAGGAATATCTAAGGAGATTTATCGATGGCTACAAATGATAATGTTGAAGTAATTGGAATTCAGGCGTTGGGTATGATCGAAACCCGTGGTTTGGTCAGCAGCGTTGAGGCAGCCGATGCAATGGCAAAAGCTTCCAATGTCGAATTGTTAAACAAGCGTGCTATTGGCGGAGGTTACATCACTGTCATGGTGCGAGGTGACGTTGGTGCGGTTCGTACTGCTTTAGGCGCCGGGAGGAATGCGGCTGGGAAGATTGGGGAAGTGGTATCAACTCGAATTATTCCAGGCCCCCACTTTGATCTCGAAAATTTGCTGCCTGATTCCACAAAAGACTAGCATCAAGCTGTTTTCAAAGGAGTTTTGCTAGATGAGTGTGAAAAGAAAAGTAACCCCATCTTCACTCTTGCGTAAAAAACGGCGGGGTGAAAAGATTACCCTCCTGACGGCTTATGATTTCCCCATCGCCAGTTTTATAAACCAGGCGGGCGTAGATATCATATTGGTTTCAGATGCCGTCGGTACCGTTGGAAATGGACGTTCTGAAGCGGTATCCGTAAATGTTGATGAAATGATCTATCATACACGCGCCGTTCGAAATGGTGCCGGCAATTCCATGGTGGTCACAACATTACCATTTGGTTCGTATGAGTCCCCCGAACTGGCCAGAGACTCTGCGCTGCGTCTCATGAAAGAGGGGGGAGCGGATGCAGTCCATCTGGAAGGAACCAGCGCTCAGGAAGAAATTATTAGTGCAATCGTCGGTGCTGGTATCCCGGTATTGGGTCACATTGGCATTATCAAGCAAAAAATTGTTCGTTCGGGGTCCATTCGCATTCAAGGCCGTACCGCCGAATCTGCTCAGCAAATTCTCTCTGATGTAATTGCTTTTACCAATGCAGGCGTGTTTGGGTTGGTTCTAGAATGCATCCCTGATCGATTGGGAGAAATCATTACCCGCAGCCTGGATATTCCTACAATTGGAATTGGAGCCGGTCCGGCTTGTGATGGACAGGCTTTAGTGACTCAGGATATGTTGGGATTATTCAAAGAGATGTCCCCTCGATTTTTAAAAATTTATCTTGACCTTGAGGAGACGATTGTCTCGGCATTGACGCAGTATCGCACGGAAGTCGAACAGGGGCAATTCCCTGGCCCTGAGCATTGCTATGAAATAAATGAAGAAGAATTGGGTAAGTTGCTGGCCCAGGTAGAAAATGTAGCAACATAATTTTCAAGAAAAGGAGAAATGAAAAATGGCTGAATCTCTAAGTGGAAAAGTAGCAGTAATCACAGGGGTCGGATCTGGTTTTGGCAAAGCGACTGCAGAGTTGTTCGCTGAACGCGATCAGGTGAATCTTGTTCTGATAGATTACAACAAAGATGCTCTTAATGCCACGGCTGAAGCTTGTCGTGGATTTGGTTCGAAGGTCATTGCGCTTGATGCGGATGTGACTAAAGCCAAAACCTTTGAGAAAGCTCTCAAAGAGTCGCTGGATAATTTTGGACAGGTTGATTTCCTCATCAATTATGCCGGTGGCGCGCTCAAAGTGGCGCCCATCGAGGAAATGGATGACAAAATTAACCAAAAAATTATCGATTTGAACCTCACCAGCACCATTATGAGCTGCCGCACCTTCACGCCTACATTCAAGGAACAAGGCTACGGCAAGATCATCAATGTGTCTAGTGCTTGTGACCGCCGATCGTGGCCGGGTTGGTCCGTTTATTCGGCAGCCAAGGCCGCCGTCAACTCTTTTACCCGCTGTCTCTACACCGAACTGCGCCCCCATGGCATTGGGGTTATGCTGCTTGTGCCAGGTGGATCCAACACTGGTTTCCAAGATGCGGCAGCTGGCGTCGAGGATTTTGAGTGGGAAGAAGAACTGGCTGTTCGACCCGAACATTTTGCCGATATGGTCTACCAGACTTGTGCGCTAAGCAAAGGGGGCGTTGCAACCGAGATTGTGTTGTACGGGCTTGCACAAGACGTCAGTGGATACTAACCCTGACTTGATAACCACAAGAAAATCGCCTGGGAAAAAAGGAGGTGCTATTGACGATTGCTAGCTAGAAGTAAGACGAAGTCGTGCCGAGACTACCAACATTTGATCAATTCATATGGGTACGACGACCCCGAGTAATATGTACTCGGCAATATAAAAGGAGAAATTTCGAAATGAGAAAGAATCTGTTTATTTTCTTGATTTTGCTTGCACTCGCCAGTCTGCTGGTTGCCTGCGGTCCTGCAGAGGAGCCCGAAGCTGCCCCCGCAGAGGCGGAAGCAGAAGCACCGGCTGAAGAAGCAGCCGAAGAAGTTGCCGAAGAAGCTGAGATGGAGACCTTGGAAGTCAAAAAGATTGCCTTCTTTGTGTCGGACCTGTCGAATGTCTTCCACCAGGCTCAGTTTGCTGAGGCCAAGGCCTACGGCGAAGAAAAATATGGCGTTGAAGTTGTTGCCTTTGACGGCAAGTCCGATTCAGCGGTAATGACTGAGAACGTTGACCAGGTCGTTGCCCAGGGTATGGACGCAGCCACGATGCAGATCTGGGACGCCGAAGCTGCCAAGCCTGGCGTAATGGATGCGTTGGACAAAGGTCTGATCATGACCTCCTTCTTCAGCCCGCTGGCTGATACCGGCATCCCCGTTGCTCGCAGTGACGAGGCTGGCATTTCCTACGCCATGGGCGTGGAAATGGCCGAACAGTGGGTTGCCGCGCACCCCGACAAGCCGATCGTTTTGGTTCAGTTGGGTTGGCCTAATCATACAGAAGTAAGTTCTGGACGCACCGATCCCTTCGTGGAAGGTGTTCTGTCGGTTGCCCCAGATGCTGAGAACTTGGGTTGTCTGGACGCCAGCAAGGGTCCTGACGCTGCCAAGCAGATCATCCTGGACTTGGTAACTCAACGTCCTGAAGTCAACCTGATCTACTCCGAAGCCTCCAACCTGACCGTCGGTACGATGGCTGGTCTGGTACAGGCTGGTCGTGGTGTGATGGAAGACGGCGTACCGCTGACTGAGATCGTAGCCAGCGTGGACTTCGACGAAGTCGAATACAAGCAGGTTTACGACCCCAACAGCTC
>CAZLNX010000068.1:6200-21102 GCA_964560795.1 uncultured Anaerolineales bacterium
CCAGCGTGGACTTCGACGAAGTCGAATACAAGCAGGTTTACGACCCCAACAGCTCGCTGAAGCTCTCCATGGGCTTGCCCCCAGTTGAGACGGCTCGTGGCCGCATTGACCTGATCATGGACATTGCTTCTGGCAAAGTCGACCTGACTTCTGATCCTGCTGAAGAGTTCTTCTACAAAGCCTACAATGTTTCTTACTGGACGATGACCCAGGCTGATGCTGCTGGCTGGTTGAACGACCAGTTCGGCACCAGCATTGAATATTCAGAAGAAGCCATGGGCGATACCTTTGAAGTTAACAAGATCGCCTTCTTCGTTTCCGATCTATCGAACGTCTTCCACCAGGCCCAGTTCGCTGAGGCCAAGGCTTACGGTGAAGAAAAATATGGCGTTGAGGTGATCGCTTTTGACGGCAAGTCCGATTCCGCCGTCATGACCGAGAATATCGATCAGGTAGTGGCTCAGGGTATGGATGCCGCTACGATGCAGATCTGGGACCCCGAAGCAGCAAAACCGGGTGTACTGGATGCATTGGACAAAGGCCTGGTTATGACCTCCTTCTTCAGCCCGCTTGCTGACACGGGTATCCCCGTGGCTCGCAGTGACGAGGCTGGCATTTCCTACGCCATGGGCGTGGAAATGGCCGAACAGTGGGTTGCCGCGCACCCCGACAAGCCGATCGTTTTGGTTCAGTTGGGTTGGCCTAATCATACAGAAGTAAGTTCTGGACGCACCGATCCCTTCGTGGAAGGTGTTCTGTCGGTTGCCCCAGATGCTGAGAACTTGGGTTGTCTGGACGCCAGCAAGGGTCCTGACGCTGCCAAGCAGATCATCCTGGACTTGGTAACTCAACGTCCTGAAGTCAACCTGATCTACTCCGAAGCCTCCAACCTGACCGTCGGTACGATGGCTGGTCTGGTACAGGCTGGTCGTGGTGTGATGGAAGACGGCGTACCGCTGACTGAGATCGTAGCCAGCGTGGACTTCGACGAAGTCGAATACAAGCAGGTTTACGACCCCAACAGCTCGCTGAAGCTCTCCATGGGCTTGCCCCCAGTTGAGACTGCTCGCGGCCGCATTGACCTGATTATGGACATTGCTTCGGGCAAGGTTGCTCCGACTTCTGATCCTGCTGAAGAGTATTTCTACAAAGCCTACAACGTTTCTTACTGGACCATGTCTGAAGCGGATGCCGCATCCTGGTTGAACGACCAGTTCGGCACCAGCATCGAGGTTCCTGCAGAAGAAGCAGCCGAGGCCATGGGCGAGACCTTTGAAGTTAACAAGATCGCCTTCTTCGTATCCGATCTTTCGAACGTCTTCCACCAGGCCCAGTTCGCTGAGGCCAAGGCTTACGGCGAAGAAAAATATGGTGTTGAGGTGATCGCTTTTGATGGCAAGTCCGATTCCGCCGTCATGACCGAGAATATCGATCAGGTAGTGGCTCAGGGTATGGATGCCGCTACGATGCAGATCTGGGACCCCGAAGCAGCAAAACCGGGTGTACTGGATGCATTGGACAAAGGCCTGGTTATGACCTCCTTCTTCAGCCCGCTTGCTGACACGGGTATCCCCGTGGCTCGCAGTGACGAGGCTGGCATTTCCTACGCCATGGGCGTGGAAATGGCCGAACAGTGGGTTGCCGCGCACCCCGACAAGCCGATCGTTTTGGTTCAGTTGGGTTGGCCTAATCATACAGAAGTAAGTTCTGGACGCACCGATCCCTTCGTGGAAGGTGTTCTGTCGGTTGCCCCAGATGCTGAGAACTTGGGTTGTCTGGACGCCAGCAAGGGTCCTGACGCTGCCAAGCAGATCATCCTGGACTTGGTAACTCAACGTCCTGAAGTCAACCTGATCTACTCCGAAGCCTCCAACCTGACCGTCGGTACGATGGCTGGTCTGGTACAGGCTGGTCGTGGTGTGATGGAAGACGGCGTACCGCTGACTGAGATCGTAGCCAGCGTGGACTTCGACGAAGTCGAATACAAGCAGGTTTACGACCCCAACAGCTCCTTGAAACTCTCCATGGGTTTGCCCCCAGTTGAGACTGCTCGCGGCCGCATTGACCTGATCATGGACATTGCTTCGGGCAAGGTGGCTCCGACTTCTGATCCGGCCGAAGAGTTCTTCTACAAAGCCTACAATGTTTCTTACTGGACCATGTCACAGGAAGATGCTGCTAACTGGCTAAATGAACAATTCGGTACCAATATCGATTAGCACAAGCATATAAATCTAAACCAATTGATGGGGGGGAGGGTCGAAGCTCCCCCCCGTCCTTAGCAAGGAAACGTTCCATGAATTCAAATGAGAATGTGCTAGAGATCAAGAATCTCGTCAAAGTTTTCCCAGGTGTACGGGCAGTCGATGATGTCAGTTTTGATATCAAGCGCAACACGGTTCACTGCCTGGTTGGCGAAAACGGCGCTGGGAAATCCACTTTGATCAAAATCCTGACCGGTGTTTACGCTCGCACTAGCGGTCAGATTCTCCTGAGTGGTGAAGTGCATGATCCCCAAAATCCGCGCGACGCGATGGAAAAAGGGATCAGCACCCTGTTTCAGGAACTCAACGTGGTGGATACACTCACTGTTGAGGAGAACCTGACATTAGGCCTCGAGGATACTACGGTCGGATTTCTCAGGAAGACCGATAAGATCAACAAGATGGTCAGCGTGATGAACAGCATCGAGCCGTCCATCGACCCGAAACAAAAGGTCTCCTCTTTGAGCGTGGCGCAGAAGCAAATTGTGGTGATTGCCAAGGCAGTGGCCCAAGAATCCGATATCATCATCATGGATGAGCCCACCGCCGCCATCTCGGAGAGTGAAATCGCTCGTCTTTTCACCATCATCCGAAACCTGCGTGACAACGACGTCACTGTGATCTATATCTCCCATCGCCTGGATGAGATCTTCGAGCTGGGGGATTACGTGACTGTCCTCCGAGATGGAGGCCATATCGATACCAAACAGGTTTCCGAAGTGGGGCATCGTTCGGAGCTGATCAAAATGATGATCGGTAAAACTGTCTTCGAGCAGTACACGCCTCCCGAGGAAGAGTGTGAGGATGTCATTCTTGAAGTCAAAAATCTCTCCAATCAAAGGCTGCATGGTGGCATTAGCTTCGATGTGCGTGCCGGGGAGATCGTTGGTTTTTATGGTCTCGTGGGTGCTGGTAAAACAGAACTGGCGCGCGCCATTTTTGGTGTTGACCCATACGAGGGCGAGATTCTCTTCAAGGGGCAGAAACTCCGCCCGGCTCCAGACAAAGCCATTGAGGCCGGTATCACCCTGGTGCCTGAAGAAAGACGCTCCCAGGGCTTATTCACCATCCTCACCATTCGCGGCAATGTGCCCGTTATGAACCTGGAAAAAATTTCTAACGGAGGCTTCATTAATTCGGCCGATGAACGCAGAGCGGCACGTGAGTATGTTGACAAGCTCAACATCGCTACAGACAGCATCGAAAAGGAAGCCTCCAAGCTCTCCGGTGGCAACCAGCAAAAAGTTGTATTATCGAAATGCCTCTTTGCCGATGCGGATTTGCTCATGCTGGATGAACCTACCCGGGGCATCGACGTGGGCGCCAAAAGCGAGATATACAGCATCATTCGCCAGCTCTCGAAAGAAGGTAAAGCCATCATGATCTTCTCTTCGGAACTCCCTGAGATCATGAATATCTGCGACACCATCTACCTGATGTACGATGGCACGATGAAAGAAACATTACGCAATAGCTGTGACGTTGATAGTGAGCAGATCCTCCACATTGTCACAGGAGGAGATTAAACATGGGTACAAATCAAGTCAATTCGAAACCCTCCAAGATGAGCGGTACATTGAGTAATGAGAACTTCATCACCTTCCTGATGATCGGTGTTCTCATCGCCCTGTTCGCTGTGGCGGCTATCTTTGTGCCCAATTTTGCTACACCTCGCAATATTCTCAACATGATCACCAATAACTGGTATATCATCATTCTTGGTATTGGTGTCACGTTCTTATTGATTACCGGTAATTTTGATCTCTCCGTGGGCGGCGTCATCGCCATGACGGGCGTGCTGGCGGTCTACTTCAGTCAGGCGGCCAATGTCTCTCGCAATGAGCTGGCCAATGGGCTCGGATTGCCCTACGGTCTGGCTGTCGTTCTGGCCCTGGTGGGGGCTATGGGTATCGGCGGGGTGAATGCCTTTTTCATTGTGCGGTTGAAAGTCCCTTCTATTATTATCACCTTGGGCACCATGATGCTCTCGCGCGGCATCGCCCAGGTTATCACCCAGGGCGCCCAACGGAATACCAGCCTGCCTGATGTGTTTGGTGTGATCGGCAATGTATCCCTTCCTGGAACTACCATCAAAGTGTCGGTCGTGATCATGGTTGTTTTGGTGCTGCTGGCTTTTCTCTTCGAAAGGAAAACCGTGGCTGGCAAGCGCACCTACTTGATTGGCGCCAATAAAGAAGCCGCCCGGCTCTCCGGTGTCAACGTAGATCGCCACCTGACTTTCCTTTTTATCTTTAGCTCACTGTTGGCCGGGATCACCGGCATCTTGCTGGCCTCAGAATTCAAGGCTGGCGTATCAAGCCGGGCGTTGGGCTATGAATTCGATGCCCTGGTGGTCACGCTTTTGGGAGGCGTGAGCATCGCCGGTGGATTTGGCTCTGTGTTGGGCATGTTCGTTGGCGCATTGATCCTGTCGGTCGTCACATCTGCTGCCACTGGGCTTCTGCTCCAGCCGGATTGGCAGTTCACCCTCAAGGCCATATCCGTCTTTATCGCCATACTGGCTCAGGGGTATTTCCTGAGCAGGAGGAAGGTCTGATGAGCAACAGCGTTTCAGAGGAGATTGGTATGGAAAAAACGACATTTGCACCGCAGCCTGATCGAGCGGAAGTGCTGCGAACGAATTTCAAACGAGTGTATATTTATTTTGTGTTGGCGCTGGTCGTGGTTACCTTCAGTTTGCTCAGATTGGACGAGGTCAATTTCTTTGAACGCGGCCACTTCCTCAGTCCCGATAACATCATCAATTTGCTGCGAATAGCCGTGCCGGTGATGACCGTCAGTGGAGCCTTCACCTTCTTGATGATCGCCGAATATATTGATCTTTCGGTCGGCAGCGCCATGAGCCTGAGCGCCGTAATCTTTGCCTGGATGATCTTGAATGGTTCCAGTTTTTTTGTTGCTTTTGTGATCACTTTGATTGCGGGGATATTAATGGGTACCCTGAATGGATTTTTGGTGATGAGGTTGAATATCACGCCCGTCATTGCCACCCTGGTTACATTGAGCCTCTATAAAGGGATTGCCCTGCTGATCGTACCGTTCGGACTATCGTCGATCAAAAGCAGTGCCGATAAACCTATGCCCGCTTGGATCAATAATTATGCCCGCCAGGATGTCTTTTTAGGCTTGCCTGCCGCATTCTTCGTGGCCATCCTGGTGATTGTCATTCTGGTGGTCATCCAGCGGGGCACGATCCTTGGCAAATATACGGCTGCGATTGGTGGCAACCGGACTGCCTCGGACCTCTCTGGAATCAATGCCGTGGCCGTGGTCTGGTTGCTCTACATTATCGTCGGATTCTGCGCGGCAATGGCGGGTATCGCGCGGGGTAGTTACATGTCCCTGGGTGATCCGCTTTCGGGTGATGGCATGGAACTCGCCTGCATCATCGCCGTATTGCTGGGGGGAACCCGTTTTTCCGGTGGTGAAGGTAATGTCGAAAAGACCATCGTGGGCGCCATCATCATCATCTGTGTGACGGTTGGCATGTTGACCATCATTCCCGCCTATTGGCAGACCTTTGCCATGGGTGCCGTCCTCATCGTGGCGGTTGTCCTCAACCACCTGTTGGTCAACGATTAATCGTGTAACGTCGAAGTTTATTCAGGAGAAGTTGTCGTGTTCAAAATGCCCATGGGCCTTTACGAAAAAGCGCTGCCCCCAGAATTGACTTGGGAGGAACGTCTGGCTGCGGCTGGACAGGCTGGCTATGATTTTGTCGAGATCTCGATTGACGAGAGCGATGGACGTTTGTCTCGATTGGATTGGCCAGCCTCCAAGCGGGCTGAACTGCGCCGATCGATTGCCAATACGGGCGTCAAGATCATGACGATGTGTTTGAGCGGCCATCGCAAATATCCCCTTGGCAGTCACGACCCTGAGATTCGGCAGCGGGGCCTGGAGATTTTGTACAAGGCAATCCAGTTTGCCGGGGATATTGGACTGCGGGTTGTACAGGTCATGGGCTACGATGTCTTCTATGAAACGCCTGATGAGGAAACCGACGCACATTTCCGCGAAGGTCTCTACCGTGGCACTCAATTTGCTGGCCAAGCCGGCGTGATGCTGGGCCTGGAAAATTTGGATACCCCCTATGTGGAGAATCTCACACAGGGTTTAGACATCATCCATGAGATCAATTCCCCTTGGCTGAAGTTATATCCTGATATTGGCAATCTGGCGGCAGCTGGGTATTCGCCTCCGGATGAAATCAAACACGCAAAGGATCAGCTCCTCGGTATTCATGTCAAGGATGCCATGCCGAGGGTTATTCGCGGCATACCCTTTGAAGAAGGAATTGTCCCCTTTCAAGAAACATTTCAGGCTTTAGCACAAACCGGCTTTTGGGGCATGTTAGGAGTCGAGATTTGGGGGGATCGGCACGTTGGAGATGATCCTGTCTCCGCGGCGGCGGCAGCACGACAATTTGTTGACCAATTGGTGGCTGCCCAAACCTGGGTAATAGATCGTCCCTTCGATCAAACTCATTCACAAAACATGTTTGTTCAATGATCTTTGGTAGATAATTTCAAGGTATGATATTGGTAGCACGGGATAAACGAAACGGTTAGAAACATTCAGAAAAGGGAAAACCTATGCCGACATATGAGAATACCCGACTTATCAATACCGTCCTAAACATGTATTATGTTGAGAAGCTGACTCAGTCAGAAATTGCGGAGCGCCTTGAGTTATCTACCCCAAAGGTCAATCGTCTGTTGCAACAAGCGCGTGAATTGGGCTATGTTGAATTTGTGATCCGCACCCCCTTTCAACATCTTTTTGATCTAGAAAGTCGTCTGAAGGCCGTCTTCGGACTACATGATGCCACCGTCATTCCAGCCGTGGGTAATACCAGCAGTGCACTCTTGAATGCCATCGGCAATGTGGCAGCGGAATTCCTGCTCGATCATATTCGGGATGGAGATGTCTTGGCCATCACACCGGGCACTGCCGTTCAGGCCGTTACGCAAGCGTTAGATACATCTCGCACGTTCAAGATCGAAATTGTACCTGTCTTGGGTGCGGTGCAGGGAGAGATTAAAACCGATATGAACTATTTAGCCACCCACATGGCCGATAGTCTGGGTGCCAAATCGTACCAACTGAACGCACCGGCTTTTGTAGACACACCTGAGCAATGTGAAACTATGCGCTCCGTCAAACAGGTAAAGGAAATTCTCGATATTGCCCGTAAAGCCGACGTTGCCCTTCTGGGTGTCGGAACGGTGGATCCAGAAGCTTCGCGCTTCGTTCAGTACACGGCCTTATCTCCCGATGAAATGAATAAAATTGCCGAGGTTTGCGGTGGCGTGGGCGAGATTTCGGCCCATGTCTATGATATTGAAGGGCAGCCTTGCAGCAAAGAATATTCTGATCGTATCATTGGGTTGACACTGGATGAGATCAGGAAGATCCCTTACCGTATTGGTGTAGCTGCTTCTGCAGACAAAGCTTTGCCGATCTATGGTGCCTTACGTGGTGGCTACCTGCACGCGCTGATTACCGATGAGCCTGCTGCCCAGGGAATTCTCGACATCTTTGATCAACACTTTCGCACTCAATCATAAATCTTTGGAGATCGATAATGGTATTGGAACAGTTACGTGAAACCGTCTGGAAATGCAATCTGGAACTTCCTAAAAATGATCTGGTCAAGATGACCAGCGGCAATGTCAGTGGTCGTGATGCTGAGACCGGGTTGGTTGTGATTAAACCCAGCGGCATTAGTTTTGAAGATTTGACGCCTGCTCACATGGTGGTTGTTGACATGGACGGCAATGTCGTAGAAGGTGACTTCAAAGCCTCGACGGATACAGATACTCATCTCTATGTATACAAACATCGCCCAGATATTTTTGGCATGGTGCACACGCATTCCGTCTATGCCAGCACCTTCGCCATTCTGGGTCAGCCGATTCCCGCCTGTCTGACGGCCTGTGCTATGCTAGGAGGCGAGGTTCCCCTTGGGGGTTACGCGCCCATTGGGGGGGAAGAGATCGGGCAGGAGATCATCGACAAAATTGGCCGCGCCCTGGCTATCATCATGCAAAATCACGGCGTTTTTACGATTGGCTCATCACCCCAAGAAGCCACCAAGATTGCCGTCGAGGTGGAAGAGGTCGCCAAGATTACTCACATGGCAATGACGCGTGGAGAACCGATCCAACTTTCAGAAGATCAGGTTGATTATATGGTCGATCTGTACCACAACCGCTACGGCCAGTAAAGAGAATTGTGCCATAGCGAGAAGGGCTCATCGAAGTTGAGCTACGACGAAGCAATCTGAGACCTTCGTTTGCAGTGACCCGAGAAGTGGAATTATTAGGAAGCAAATATTCAGATGCAATCACTCGCCAGCATCTCTCACTTGATCATCGATATGGACGGAGTCCTCTACCGGGGCGATCAACCCATGCCTCGCCTGGAGGAATTCATTCCTTTCTTGCGCCATCACGCCATCCAATTTGTCCTGGCGACGAATAACTCGACCAAAACCGCACAAGAACGCGTCGATAAATTGGCAAAAATGGGCGTAACGGTTTCCCCAAATGAGATCCTCAATTCCGGCCAGGCTACGGCTCGCTACCTGGCTGGCCAATATCCCCGAGGGACACGTGTGCATGTCTTTGGCATGCCTGCCTTGAAACAGGCGCTAACCGCCGAAGGGTTTGTCGTGGCTGATGATGCCGTTGAGCTGGTGGTTGCCAGCATGGATCGCGATGTTACCTTTGAAAAACTCAAGCGGGCCACGCTGCTGATCCGCGGCGGTGCCCGGTTTTTTGCAACCAACCTCGACCCGACCTTTCCATCGGAAGAAGGGCTGCTGCCGGGTACGGGCTCCATGATATCAGCTCTCGAAACCGCCTCAGGCGTCAAGCCGATTTCAATTGGCAAACCGGAACCCACCATGTACAACATGGCCATGCAGTTGATGGACGCCAAACCCGAAACGACAGCCGTCATCGGCGACCGTGTCGATACCGATATTTTGGGTGGGAAAAGAGCTGGGATCTTCACAATTTGCGTCTTGTCGGGCTCTTCTGATCAGGCAGAGGCCGAAGCGATAGAAACCAACCTGATTTGCGATGATATTGCCCATCTGCTGGATACTTGGGCTCAAGAATTCGTACCCACATAGGAGAAGAAATATGGATTACCTGGCAGGCATTGACCTCGGTTCGACTTCCCTAAAATGTGTGATCTACGATCTGGCTGGCAATATGGTTGCCAGCGGTTCCCGACCGACGGAGCGGTTTAATCCAAATCCCGATCATCCCGAGTGGACCGTATGGCAGCCGGAACAGATTTGGGGTGGGACGGCTGCTGCTATGCAGGACGCCGTTGCCCAACTCGATGATCCTCACAAGATCAAGGCTGTGGCTGTAACCGGCATGGGCATGGACGGAGTCCCCGTGAATGAAAAGGGAAACTGGCTGTATCCCTTTATCAGTTGGCACGACCCGCGCACTGAAGCGCAGTTGAATTGGTGGATAGAGAATATTGGGGCGGTCAAGAGTTTCGGTATCGGGGGTGGCACGCTGTGGCGCTTCAACACGGCCCTGCGCCTTTTGTGGATGGCTGAGCACGAACCTGAAATCTTGGCCCGCACCGACAAATGGCTGTTGATCGAAGATTTTCTGAATTTCATGCTCTGTGGTGTGCGAGCCACCGACTATTCCATGGCCTCCTGCACCCTGCTTTTCGATCAGACGACTCGTGATTGGTCGCATGAATTGCTGACCCAATCGAACATTGATCGTCGATTGATGTGCGACGCCCATCCCAGTGGAACCCCGCTGGGTGAAGTGAACTCAGCAGCGGCAGAAGCCACCGGTCTGCCCGTTGGAACGCCAGTGGTGTTGGGCGGGCATGACTATTTGTGTGGAGCGCTGCCCGTTGGGGCTTTCAAACCAGGGGTTGTCCTGGATGTGACCGGTACCTGGGAGATTGTGTTGGCCACCATCCCTGAGCCGGTACTGACCCCCGAGGTGCAGAAGGCAGGAGTGACCGTCGAAACCCATGTCGCCCGTGACACCTATGCCGTTTGGGGTGGGGCCGTAGCCGCCGATATGCTGGAATGGTATCGCAAAGAGTATGGCTTCCAGGCCCAACACCAAGCAGAGCAAGAGGGCGGCGTAGATTGGGATTATTTGATGGCTGAAGCCGCCGCCTCACCGGCTGGGGCTCGTGGCATCATGTTCCTGCCGCACATGTCGGCTGCCGGCTGTCCGGTCGTGGACGCCCGCTCGTTAGGTGCTTTTGTGGGCTTGAGCAATTTCGCCCAGCGCGGCGATATGCTGCGTGCCGTTATCGAAGGCCTGGACTATCAAGTCCTCGACATCGTCAAAGCGCTCGAGAGCGGTTTTGGCATTCATCCTGAAAGACTGGTCGCGGTGGGGGGTGCCACGCGCAATGAATTCTGGATGCAAAACAAGGCCGATGTCCTGGGCCTGCCCATTGAAGTACCTGAAGTGGAAGAAGCTACACCACTGGGAGCAGCTATCCTGGCTGGGATCGGTGTTGGCCTCTACAAGGATGAACTAGATGCCTTCGAGCGCGTGTACAAGCCCGGAAAAACCTATCAACCCGACTCAACATTAGCGCCCAAATATGCCGAGTGGTATCAGATTTATCGTCAGCTTTATCCAGCGTTGACATCGGTCAGCCACCAGCTTTACGAACAATTTAGAACCTAAATAAAGGAATCCACCCCATGAACGATCCAAAACAGCTTGTACCCTCGCAGAATCGACTTGGCGAAACGCCCACCTGGTCCCCCGAAGAAGCCGCCTTGTATTGGGTGGATTGGGGCAGCGGACCGGTTTGTCGCTATCAGCCGGAGACTCGCAAATATACAACCTTTCCTGTTGATGTTCCTGTGACGGCAATTGCTCGCCGAGCAACAGGGGGCTGGATCTTGATTGCTCAGGACGGCATCTATACCTGGGATCAAAATACCAATCAAAGTGAAAAGATCTATGGCAAACCGGAACCCGCCCATCCCGATATTATTTTCAATGATGGCGCTGTTGATCAAAAGGGCCGCTTGCTGGTAGGGACTGTCAATATGAACGACCCCTTTGCCCCGGAAGGCTCGCTCTACCGCCTGGATCCCGACTACTCGCTACATCAACTGGATAAGGACTATGCCACAGCCAATGGCATTGGCTTCAGCCTGGATAGCAAGACTGTTTACGTGGCCGATCAACGCAAATGGGAGATTATCGCCCTGGATTATGATTTGGAAACCGGTGCTGCCAGCAATCGTCGCGTCTTTGCAACCGTCCCTAAAGAAGAAGGCATGCCTGACGGCCTGATTGTGGACGCAGAAGGATTCATCTGGAACGGTCATTGGGACGGATGGAGATTGACCCGTTACGACCCAGATGGAAAGATCGAGCGCCAGATCCAATTCCCTGTACAACACGTAATCTCGTTTGCCTTTGGCGGTCAGTCTCTAAACACGTTGTATGTAACAACCTCCTCATGGGACTTTACCGAAGAAGATCGTCATGAGCAGCCTGGAGCAGGTGACCTATTCCAGGTCGAGACAGGTCACACCGGTTTGGTGGAACCTGCCTTTGCAGGCTAGTCAATTTTCAACGGAGCAACCAATGGGTAAATATTTACTTGGCATCGATAATGGCAATACTTTCTCCAAAGCCGCGCTCTTCGACTTGCATGGCAAAGAAATTGCGGTTGCCAATTGTGCGGCCGATACCGATTTCCCGCAGCCCGGATGGACTGAGCGAGATATGGAGATGTTGTGGCAGAGCACCGCCACGGCTATCCGCGATGTGCTGGACAAATCGGGGATCAATCCCGAAGAGATCGCCGGCATTGGCAACACCGGGCATGGCAACGGAGTCTATCTCCTCGATAAGCAGGGCAAACCGCTGCGCAACGGGATCCAGTCCCTGGATTCGCGCGCCGCGGACGTTGTCTCGGCCTGGGAACAGAACGACCTGCTTGACAAGACTTTCCCTTTATCCGTCCAGAGTTATTGGCCCGCACAGCCTAACGCCTTGCTGTCCTGGCTCAAACAGCATGAACCGCAGAATTACGAAAATGTCGGCGCGATTTTGATGGTCAAGGACTATATAAAATACCGCCTGACTGGCGAGGTCTCGGGGGATTACACCGATATGAGCGGTGCCAACCTGATGGACGTGCGCAACAAAGTGTACTCACCCGAATTGCTTGAACTGTATGATATCTCCGAAGTGTACGATGCCTTGCCGCCCCTGGTACAGAGCAGCGAGGTGGCTGGAGAAGTCAACCTGGCAGCCGCACAAGAGACCGGTCTGAAACCTGGAACCCCCGTGGTGGGTGGTTTGTTTGATGTCGATGCCAGCGCGATTGGCTCGGGTGTCGTGCATGCCAATCAGGCCTGCGTGGTTATGGGCAGTTGGAGCATCAATGAGGTCATCACCAAAGACCCGATTGTGGATCCCGGCCTTTTTATGACGACCATTTTCGCCGATCCTGAATTGTTCCTCTCCATTGAGGGCAGCGCCACGTCAGCGACGAATTTGGAATGGTTCGTACAGCAGTGTTGTGGTGATGATCGCATTGAAGCTGAACGTCGCGGAATCTCCGTTTATGAGGTCTGCAGCGAAGCTGTGGCCAGTCTGCCTCCGGGGAGCACCAACATCATCTTCCATCCCTTCTTGTTTGGCTCCAACGTGCAGCCCACCGCCCGGGCGGGATTCTACGGCGTGGCTGGATGGCACACCCGCGCTCATTTATTGCGCGCCCTCTACGAGGGAGTCGTCTATGGGCATTTGAGCCACATCGAGAAACTGCGTCAGGCTGGATGCCAGATCAACTCCATCCGTCTTGCCGGTGGTGGCTCGCGCAGTGAGGTTTGGTCGCAGATCTTTGCCGATACGATTCAGGTACCGATAGAGGTTACTGATGGAAATGAACTGGGCGCGCGCGGTGCCGCCCTATCGGCAGGTATTGGCGCGGGAATCTATGCAAATTACGCCGAAGCGGCCCAGGCGGCGGTTTCGGTCGAGCGTCAGCACGAGCCGGTCCCCGAGAATACACCCCTTTACATGGAACGCTATGCCGAATACCAGCGTCTGCTCGAGGTCATGGTTGACCCTTGGGAAGCGCTGAGCAGGTTAGAGTAATAATTGACTTTCCCTGACCCCAACCCCTCTCCCTGTGGAAGCGCCAAAGGCGCGCCTGCGGCTGAGGAGGGGTGAGGGCCGACGCAATCATATGGATACACTGATCGAGCAAATTCAAAACGAGGTGATGACCTGCCTGAGCCAAGTCTCGGCAGTAAGCCTTTCCCAGGTAGGAAGGCAAATCGATGCGGCCGATCGCATCTTCGTTGCCGGGATTGGTCGCAGTGGTTTATGTATGCGGGCCCTGGCTATGAGACTGATGCACCTCGGGAAAACGGCTTTCGTGGTAGGAGAGACCACGACCCCCAGCATCACCGCGGATAACCTGTTAGTGCTGGGTTCTGGGTCGGGGAGCACACCCAGTTTGCTTTCTATCGCTGAACAGGCTCGACGGGTGGGTGCGACAATCTTACTGTTTACCACTGATGGGGCCTCACCCATGGCTGATTTGGCCGATCACATCGTCGTGATCCCAGCGCCGTCCATTAATCGGGTCGCGGCTTCAACCATACAGCCGATGGGCTCTTTGTTTGAGCAGTGTCTGTTAATTCTTTGTGATACCCTGATTGCTGGCTTGATGCAGCATTTGCGGGTTGATGCCGTCCAGATGCGGCAGCGCCACGCCAATTTAGAATAATTTTGTTGAAGGAAATTATTGAATGTCAACGATGACGTCTGAAGAACGAATCCTAGCAGCCCTGCGAAGGGAGCAACCCGACCGCGTTCCCCATTTCGAGTGGTTGGTCGACCGGCGGGTGCGGGAAGCGCTTTGCCCAAACCATACCAGTCACCACGATTTTGCCGTCGCCATGGGGCATGATGCTGTGATCGTGGATCCGATCTACAAGAAGGAACGCGTCGGCTCGGATCGCTGGCGCAGTGAGTGGGGCTTTGTCACGCAGGATACTGATGAAGAGCACGGCATCGAGGTCGAATCACCGATCAAGAATATGGTCGATTTCGAAGCCTATACCCCGCCAGATCCGCACGCGCCCGGCCGCATGGATGCCGTCAAGGCTGCCGTGGAGAAATACAAAGGGGATAAAGCCGTCATCGTGCATCTCAACGATGTCTTTTCGCTGCCACGTTACCTGATGGGCATGGAAAATTTGCTCCTGGCGATTGCGCTCGACCCTGAACTGGTCAGGGCATTGGTCAAGATGTCCGTGGATATCAACTTAGAATTGGCCAAGGACGTTGTGGCCACCGGGGCCAAAATCGTCTACACTGGCGATGATATCGCCTATAACACCGGTCCCCTGATGTCTCCAAAAACTTTTCGCGAATTGTTCTATCCTGATTTCTGCCGCGTGATGCAAGGCTTCAAAGATCTGGGCTTGATCGTCATCAAACATACGGATGGCAATCTCTGGCCCATCATGGATATGATCATTGACTCAGGTATCGATTGCCTCGATCCTATCGATCCGCAAGCCGGCATGGATCTGGTAGAGGTGAAAGCCAAATATGGTGATC
>CAZLNX010000069.1:0-21075 GCA_964560795.1 uncultured Anaerolineales bacterium
CTGTATTCATCCTGTTAATGTACACATTTCTTTGCCTTAATTGGCGAAGGTATTGGTATTTACAAAGAGTATTTAATGAGGAAGCCAGAAATGTAGGAATAATTTCCTGGTTTTCTGGCGAAAGATTTAATAAAAATGCACCCAACAATTTCAGAGCAAATTACCTTTCTTTACACGGCTGATCTTCAACAAACAGCCGAATTCTACGAGAATACTCTTGGCCTGGAGTTATGGCTTGACCAGGGCGCCTGCCGTATTTACCAGGTAAGCAGTGATGGATATCTGGGGTTTTGTGAGCGTGAGGATGCTGCCGCAAAACATGCGGTCGCAGAACATCCTGATGTGATCTTTACCATCGTGACTCCTGGGAAGGCTGATGTCGATACGTGGTATGAGTTTTTGAAGGCGAAGGGGGTTGAATTCGAGAAAGCGCCTGAGACGAATCCCAAGTACAAGATTTATCACTGCTTCCTGCGTGACCCCAATGGGTATCTAATCGAGATACAGTTTTTCTTGTAAAGCCAGTTGTTACTCTGAGATGCGCAGCATCGAAGAGTCTCTGATACTTAGGTGTGGAGATTCTTCGTCGACCTTGGCGGTCTCCTCAGTATGACATTAGAATAAGGATAGTTGGTGGGCCGGTTGGACGCCGTCGAGCAGGATGTAAGGCGCTGCATTACGAGACCGAACCCCTAATTTGGTCAACTGGCTGAGACTGCGCAATTTCAACTCTCTACGAGCATTGATGATCGTCTCCACACCTTTGGGTCCAATCCCTGGAATGCGCAGGAGCAAATGGCGCGGGGCGGAATTGATCTCGATAGGCTGGCCGACAAGATTTTTCTCTGCCCACGCCAGTTTGGGATCAGTATCAAGCGGCAAATTACCCACCCCCTCGAAGGGCATTTCTTCCAACGAAAAGCCATAATCTCGTATCAAGAATGACGCCTGATAAAGGCGATTTTGACGTTCCAGCGGCGTGGGAGCTTTGTTCTCCAGGGGGGTATCTACGATTGGGTTGAACCCTGAAAAATAGGCGCGCGCCAAGCCCATCTGATTGTGAAGTTTTTCTGTCGTGGAGAGCAATTCCAGGTCACTCTCGTCGGCCCCGCCGACCACGAACTGGGTCACTGTGGAGGGCCAGGTGCCCTTCCAGGCTTTATGGGGTGACTGCGCTTTGCGAATCTGATTGGCCCAGTGTAGAGGGCGGAGAAGCTCTTCGGTGAAATCCTTGTGGGGCGCCAATCGCTGCAGACGGTCTGTGTTGGGCGCTTCCAGGTTGACAGAGATGCGGTCTGCCAGAAGCATGGCCTGCTCGACCTGGGCTTTCTCCACGCCGGGCATCACCTTCAAGTGCAAGTAGCCTTGATAGTTGTAACGTCGTCGTAAGATCTCTGCAGTTGCCAGGATTTTGTCTTGTGTGAAAAGACCACCGTTGATCACCCCCGAACTCAGGAAAATGCCCTCGACCATGCCAGCCTTGTGCATATACATGAAAACTTTAGCGAACTCATCTGGTTTGAAAGTGGCACGGCGGAAATCGCGTCCCACCCTGAAAGGGCAGTAATAGCAGTCCCGTTCACAGACAGAAGTCAGCAAGGTTTTTAGCAGCGAGATGCGCTGTCCGTTAGGCAGAACTGCCTTACTGGTGTAGATCGAGCCTTCCTGCCGCGATGACATCTGCGGGCATTCATCACCCTCAGACGGCTCCAGGTGCATCTGGCTGCTGAGCAACTTCAAACGCTCTAATTCGCTCATATGTTCTAATTATAGCATAGAATTAAAGGTTGAAGATTGGATATTAGGAATTCAATATGAGGAAGCCTGGAAACTAGGAATGGATTATTTATTTCTTGATTTCCTGGTTTCCTAATTTGATAGGCTGTTTGGCTAAAATGTGACCAAGCCCCCAAGTAATGTGATGGCGAGATAGCTGATCAGACCCACCGATAGGGAGGCGCCTAGGCCAACGATGAAGGGTTTGATCCCTAAGGCTTTGACAGAGCGAAAATTCGTTCCCAGACCAACGCCAGCTAAAGCAACGACCAGTAGGATTTCGGCCCATTTCTTGATCGTAGCGATGATCTCTTTCCAGGTGACGCTATCCCAAAAACCAAAGGCATCTGCGCCAGCATTGATGCCGGCATCCCCGATGGAGCGTAGGATGACCATGGTGATGAAGCCCAAAATAAACATGGGCAGCAGTTTCAAAATTCGAGTCTTTTCTCCTTTGAATTTGCCCTCAGCAGGAGATTGTTTGGCGTAATAATAGGCCATGAAGGGAATCACAAGAGCCATGAAGACATTGCGTACCAGTTTGGCAACTGTAGCAACATCCAGGGTTAAGGTTTGGGCAAAGATATCGGCATAGATCTTAGCAGCACCAACGACTTGGGCTGTTTCGTGCACCGAAGTGCCAAGGAACAATCCTACCTTGAGAGCGTGTTCTGCGAAGATGAAATTTGCCAAATAAGGATAAAAGATGGTTGCAAACAGCCCAAAAACGGTAATCACTGCCACAGCATAGGCCGATTCTTCCTCTTCGGCATCGATGGCCGGGCTGGTGGCTACGATGGCAGTGACTCCGCAAATCGAAGTGCCCACGGCAATTAAGGCTCCCAAGCGCCGCGGTAGGCTGAGTCGCTTATTGACCCAGGTTGTGACAAGCAGTGCGCCAACAATACAAAGTACCACTATGGGCACACCAAAGGCTCCCAGTTTGAAGACATCATAAATTGTCAAGCGGATACCTAATAGGATGATGCCCAGACGCAGGATCTTCTTGACCGAAAACTTGAACCCAGGGTTTAGCGAAGTGGGAAGTTGAATCATTGTGTTGATCCCTAGCCCTAGGATGATTGCCAGCATGACCGGCGAAATGGGGGATTTATCAAAGCCCATCAAGTCGCTACCGATATAATCGCTCAGCCAAATGCTGACCCAAGTCAGCAGCGCCACAGCAATGACTCCGGGTAAAAGCGTTGGAATTTCTTTGAAGGAAACCCCCAGTACGTTGTTTTCTAGCGCGGATAATTCTGTTTTCGCTTTGGTCTTAACCATATGATTCGATATACCTTTATTAGTTCATGGTTTACTGTGTTTATTGTTTGCGATCCATTCTGTAATGCTAATACCGACTAAGAGAATTGCAATCATCCACAGGAATACCAGACCACGTATGGGCAAATATAAGTCGCCAAATATCAACCAGCCTAGTAAAACCAATCCTCCACTGAGATTGATCACAATCGCACCGCCTAGGCCCAACCCGATCATTTGACTGGATTTATTTCGATACCTTTCCATCAACAATGCAATCCCAATCCCAATCAACACACCGCCCATGATGCTGGGGTAGAAAGCGTGCTGAATTTTTGGCACTCCCAGAAATCCTGTGATTTGATCTGAAAATGGGATGGACAACAACAATAAGATCCCTAACGCAAAGTTGATTGCGGCGTCAATCAATAGTAGTCTGGCTGCCATCACTGTGATTTACCCGCCTCCCACGGGGGGATACAATTTGACTTCATCTTTGGGGGATACGATCGCATCGGCCAGTTCCGCAATTTCATCATCAATGACGACCATGTGAATTTCACCCATGGGTATTCCCGCACTCTCGATGATTTCTATGAGGGGTGTGGGCTGCTGGATATCAACATCTAGCCAGCTTTTTTTCTCTGGATGATAGAAATTCAAATGTGCACCGAGGTAGATTTTCATACAATCTCTTCTGGTGGCGATGCTCCGCGTCGTCACCACTGACGTTCCGCCGCAGAGCGGACGGAACGAGATCCCTTATAACTAGCGTATATCCGCACAATCAGCGTCATCAGCGTTCCATGCTCTCCAACAAATCCGCGGCCCAACCTAAGGACAAGGCTTCCAACCGATCACGGGTGGGGGTGCCGCTTTCTGGGTCCCAGCCCTTGATGCGATAAAGAACCGTAAGCGCGGATTCGAATTCATCGCGCGGGAAGGATTCGCCCTCTAGCTTGCCATTCTCTAATGGCGAGAAGAGTCTATCGGGAAGCGTATCGTGCTCCCTGTTGAAACCCTCGCGGGCGTTGAAGACCCGCGCCATGTTCGTAGCGCATTCGCCAATTTCAAGCAGCTCATCTAGCGTGATTTCCCAATCAGTGGCTGCATTGACCGAGTCTACAACTTCGTCTAGAAGGATGTACGAACGAGGTGCCGGCCCAAAGAAGCAATAGCCGATGACTTTTTCGAAACTGGTCACCTTCTCTAGCATGTAAAATTGGCGCATCTTTTCATTACTCAAGCTGAGGACGGGTTGGGGTTCTGAGATACCGAGGGGTTTGGCATTCTTAAAAGGGATTCCGTCTGCATTCGCCAGCATTGAATCGTGAGCAACCACTAAGTGATCAGCGCCAATT
This sequence comes from uncultured Anaerolineales bacterium, assembly GCA_964560795.1. Taxonomy (GTDB): domain Bacteria; phylum Chloroflexota; class Anaerolineae; order Anaerolineales; family UBA11858; genus NIOZ-UU35. The sequence continues at coordinate 4,401 of CAZLNX010000069.1, forward strand.
TCAGAAATAGCATAGCCCATACCGACGTTATATTTGCCGCGGGCCTCGTGCATGGGCAGTTCTTGCCCTTTGACGTGGATGGCGAAATAAGGGGCATCCCCACCAATCTTTTCAGCGGCGCGCTTGGCACCTTCCGCCAGCAAATCACCGACCCCCTTGCGCAGCGCAATCCACTCGATCATAGTCAACACTGAATCAGCATTGCCAAAGCGCAAATCAAGGCCATCGGTATCTTCTAGGGTCAGCAGGCCATGTTCGAAACATTCCATGGCAAAGGAGATGGTCATGCCCGTGGAGATGGAGTCCATCATATAAGCATTGCACAACTCATTGGCCTTGGCAATCGCGTGGATATCGCCTACGCCGCAGTTGGAACCTAGCGATCCCACAGATTCGTATTCGGGTCCGCCGTACACAGAAGGCTCTCCGTCGACGCGCACTTCCCGTTTACAGCGGATTGCACAGGCGTAGCAGCTACGTCGGGCAGTAAGCAGCTCGCTCTCATACACTTCCCACTTGATCTCATCAACTTCCTCGAAAGCGCCTTGCAGGAAATTACGTGTTGGCAAAATACCGCCTACGTTGAGGGGTTCCACAAGACCTGGTGTGCCCGTGTTTTGCAACCCCCAGGATTGTGGATTCTCTTTTACCCGTCTGGCCAACGTACGTCCCAGACTCAACAATGCTTTTGGATCGCGCGCCAGCTTTTGGTATCGAGTGGTTCCGCGCACCGCTAATGCACGAAGATTCTTGGAGCCCATCACGGTGCCCATGCCATTGCGGCCGTTGAAATGTCGTAAATCATTTGTGAGACCGGCGAAACGAACGAGGTTCTCGCCCGCGGGGCCGATCTGTAGAACGCGGATTTTCTTGTCCCCTAATTCAGTTCGTATGGCTTCTTGAACTTCGGCAGTTTTCTGCCCCCAAAGGTGGCGCGCGGGACGAATCTCAACTTCACCATCCTGGATCCACAAGAATACCGGTTCTGGAGATCTGCCTTTGACCACAATGGCCTCGAACCCAGCCATCTTGAGTTCCGGTCCCCAAAATCCACCAGCTTCCGATTCGCCGTAGGCGTTCGTCAAAGGCGATTTTGCCGAAACAATATACCGCGTAGCCGTGGAGACTGGCGCGCCAGTCAGCAGGCCATTGGCGATCACCAGGACATTCTCCGGGGCCAGGGGATCAACGTTAGTGGGCATCTCATTGAGCAATATGTAACCAGCCAGCGCTTTGCCGCCGGGGTATAAACGGTAGAACTCTTCAGAAAGGGTTTCAATTTCGTACGTGCCGTTGGTTAGATCAACACGAAGAATTTTGGCAGTTGTTCCATAGATCATTGGTCACCTCGCAAGGTATTGTGATAGGGTATCGTGGACGATGCATGGGGTAGCACACCGATACAGTCGCCGGGCTGTAGTTCCTTCAGGGCAGCATTGACAGCGCTCTGCACATCGCTGACCGAATTGAGCAGCAACCTCTTTGCCATGTTTTCATCAAGATCAGAGTATATCATCAGGCGGAATTGTGACGCGTCACGAGCAATTTGAAAAGCTTTGTGGGGACCGATGCGGAAGCCTTCGCTATCAAAACGCTCCAGCACATCTTTGTGCGAATGCTTGCCAATCATCCAATCTTCGTAATGAGGACTACCAGAGCCTTCAGAACAAGACGCCACGAGGATGATCGTTCCACCAGGTTGCGTGACTAATACCGCGTGCCCCAACCCTTTTTGGGACTGATATATGTTGATATCTTTGGGATGTCCGCCGGGGGACGAGATCATCAAATTGTATTTTTCAGAAACAGCGACCTGGCATGCTTCCCGAGCGAGGGGGATCCCCGCTTGCATCACAGCGTCTGGCTCGCCAGCCAAGACATGAACGATCTGTTTTTCTTGATTCAGTATGGTGTTTAAGACCAGGTGGACGCCAATTTTCTTTCCAATTTCTTCCACATCCTGGCGCGCTGGGTTGCTCTCGAATTCGCCTAATTGCGAGTCAGGATGTGTCATCAGGGCATGATTGACGTTGATGGTTTTAATCCCTGCCAGCCCGATCGCCGCAGTTTTTACACCGCCAGAAAACCCGACGAATTGATGGGGCTCGATGTTCCCTAGGACAATTTTCAAATCCGATTGGCAGCAGCCTTTGCCAGTCCAGACAGGGGTTCCGAGCTGCGTTTCGCCCAGATAAACTAATTGTTCATCGTTTTCAGAGTCATGCGACACAACTCGATAACGCTGCAGGATGGAGCCAGGAAAGATCTCTGGGAATTCATCCGCGGTCATAGGTGGATGCGTTCCCACTGCGACGTAAAACGTGATCGCCGCATCAGGGATGCCTAATCGCTCCAGGCGCGCCATCAGCGATGGCAACAGGTGCTCGTGCGGCACTGGCCGCGTCTTATCATTGACTGCGATCGCTACCGATTTGGCCCCAGAAAACTCGGACCAGTCGACATCGCCCAGCAAGTTCTCCAGCGCACCATCCACCAATTGCAGCGGTTTCTCTGCAGCCGGGATTTTTGGGGGTTCGATGATATCGACTTTGAACCGATCAGGTATGGTTAGCGATATAAGAGTTCGCCCATAGGGGATGCGGATTTCCATGAATTGACGCTTTATTAGTTTCACCACTAAGACACAAAAGCACAAAGCAATTTCTATTATTCTTAGTGACTTCGTGCCTTAGTAGTGATTATTTACTCGTTCCACCGCTCAGCGGTGGAACAATGGACCTCATAATTACGCGCTGCGGTAGAGTTTGGTCAGTACGAATTCTTCATGGCGTAGGGCTTCTGCGCTGGTCAGGCGCCCATTGATGGTACTGGCCATCATCGCCATAGTGCGGTCAGCTGCACCATCTAGGTTGTATTCAAAGCGCAACAGACCTGTGACATCCATATCGATGTGCTCGGACATAGTCTCAACGGTCAGAGGGTTGCCAGAGAGCTTGATCACAGGCAGCACCGGGTTACCAACAATGTTGCCCTGTCCAGTGGTGAACAAGTGCAGAGCGGCACCTGAAGCGCAGCACAGCGTGACCATTTCGGCTGCCGCGCTGGAAGAATCCATAAACCATAGGCCAGGGCCTTTGGGTTCTTCAGCTTGCTCGAGGTAGCCAACTACCTGGCACTTACCCATCTTCTCGATATTGCCCAGGGCTTTCTCTTCGATAGTGGTCAAGCCGCCGCGGATATTGCCCTCGGTGGGCTGAGAACCCATCAAGTTTGTGCCCTGCGACTGCACCAAATCCTGATAGTAATCAAAGCCTGCTTTGAATTGTTCAGCAACTTCAGGGGTGACGCAGTGTTTCATGATCACATCTTCGGCGCCAGTGACCTCGGTAGTCTCTCCGAAGATCATCGTGTTGCCCAATGGTTCCAAGCGGTCGAAGACACGTCCCACCGTGGGGTTTGATGCCAACCCCGAGGTTGTGTCGGATTCGCCGCATTTGGTTGAGACCCAAATATCACTCCATTCAATGGGCACGCGTGGCAACTCTGTAGCGTAGTGGACGAATTCTTTGGCTTTGCGGGCAGCCTTGGCGATGGTCAAGAGATCGCCCGTGCGTTCAATGCTAAAGCCGGCTACAGGTTTGCCTGTCTCGGCGATTTTCTCAGTGATGTAATCAGTCCAATTGGGCTCGATGCCAATCACTATGGCTGCAGCGACGTTGGGATTCTTACCGTAACCGATCAACGTATTGAAGGTCAGGTCGAGATCTTCGCCGAATTGCAAGCGTCCATAGGGATGCGACAAAGCATAGGTGCCGCGGATCAGGCTAGCAACACCTTCAACGGCTGCGTTGGAGATATCATCAACCGAAATGATCAAAACATGGTTGCGGATGCCAACGCGGCCATTATCACGGCGATAGCCAGTCAGGGGAATATCAGTATAGTGAGTCATGGTATTACTCCTTATGATGCTCAATGATCTGGTTCTTGCCGGACCAACGCAGGCTTTTTAGATTGTGCGTGTGAACGTGGGCGCCTGCTTCGATTGCCTGGCTGGCATAGCCAATAGGGGCACCATATTCGACGACGTGTTTCTTTTCTTCCATATCACGCATGGCCACTTTGTGCGATAGGGGCACGTCCGTAGCTAAGGTGATTTCGGTGACCGGTTCTCCTTCTAGGGTCACAGCTTGAATGATTTCGCCGGCCTTCAAATCCATGGCGGCGACGCCGACATCATCATCGGCTTCATGTAATAGAATTCCTTTTTTCATGGTTGATTTCTCCTTTAATAACTTAACTATGTCATTGCGAGCGGAGCGTTGTGGAGCGAAGCAATCCCCTTTTTATCGTGGGAGATCGCTTCACCCCCTAACGGGGGTTCGCGATGACAGCAAATTGGTTATAAAAGCTCATCGATAAGCACCACTTCACCGGTCTTAATAGACATTTCCGCGGCAACACCCACTACCACAGACCAAAAACCTTCTTCTACCGTGGCTGCGTCCGTTGATTTTCCTTCGATACAATCAATGAAGTTGACATGTTCGTAAAATGTTGCACCGTTATGGCCACTTTCTTCGATGTGGGGGGGGTAGCAGGGGTTAGAGAAGCGCGAAGGCTGTGCTTCACCGCGCAAAACTTCCAGATAGGTTGTTGGACGAGGAATTGGTAAGAAGTCTTCTTTTTCGTAGGTTTTCAGATAACCTTCATCGCCGCACAGGGTCATTTCCTCGTAGAACATGGGGGCAAACATGCACAAGTTGAAACTGGCTCGAACATCATTCTCGTACACTACGCTGACAAAGGCGTTGTCGATGATGTCTGATTTATCACCGTTGTGCTCGAACTCCCTGAAATTTACGGCCATGCTCCCCGATGCGAATACGCTGGCCGGTTTAGATTGGGCGAACATATTCAGGAGGTCAAAATAATGGCAGCATTTCTCTACCAGCGTGCCCCCTGAAAACTTCGTGAACTTATTCCACTGATTGACTTTATCGAGGAAGGGCAGGCGGTGCTCGACGATGTTGACCATCTTGATCTCACCGATGGACTTGCGCTCAAAGGCTTCGTGGATCGCTTCGGCGTACATAGATTTGTAGCGGTATTGCAAACCGATCTGCACAATGGCTGGATACTCTTTCGAGAGGCGCAGGATTTCTTGCGCATCCTCGATGGTCGTAGCCATGGGCTTCTCTAAAAAGATGTGCTTCTTTGACTCCATTGCCACGCGCAGCACTTCCAGGTGAGTGTAATTGGGCGTGGTAATGATCAGTGCATCGACAGCGGGATCATTGCAGGCGGATTCCAGGGAGTCGTATACGACCAGATCCTGTCCAGTATGGAAGCCGGCGAATGTCTTTTGAGCCATCCCGATGGAACCAGGGTTTTCGTCGAAGACGCCATAGATGGTGGCACGGCCTTCCAGCATGGTGACATAAATATGTTCGTTGCCATTCAAGCCGCAGCCGATAACGTTGAACTTATACTTTGGTGCTTCCTTAGCGAAGAGATAGCGATCTTCTTCGGCCAGATAGCTAAAGCGAGGGTCGAGGGAAAAGGCTCTAGGTTTGAGCTCTTTGCCACCTGTCATAGGATGTTTCCTTTCTAGATTAACCGTATTCAGAAATTCACCGCCAAGTCGCAACGCCGGGAGCGGGCCTACGGCCGAGCGCAAAGATATTTTGTTTTTTCTTAGTGCTCTTCGCGTCTTAGTGGTTCAAAAATATAGTTGTTACTCGTATTGGGTTTTATCCCAAAAGTCGCTGAAGATCTTGATGCCTTTGTCCGTGTAAGGATGCTCGAAGCCATCTTTGTACACTTGCAGCCCGGCGGTGACGATGTCGGCTCCAGCCACGGCAGCATCAGCGATCTGCCGGGCGTTGCGCACCGCGGCGACGATGACTTCTGTGTCATATCCGTAGTTGTCGCGGATGATCATTACATCTTCGATGAATTGGCGAGTGTCTTCGGCGTTGGATTCCTTCCAACCGATGAAGGGGGAGATATAGAAAGCGCCCGAACGCATGGCCTGTAACGCCTGCATGGCTGAGAAGATCAGCGTGCAGTTCACGCGGATGTTCTTCTCAGCCAGAGCTTGAATGGCTTTGAAGGCTGGCTCGACGCACTGCAGTTTGATCACAAAGTTGGGCGAGATGGCCGCAAGTTTTTCGGCCTCGGCGATCATCTCATCCGTGTCCATGATGTGGGGGTTAACTTCCACGGAGATGGTTTTCTCGGTGCCTTCAACCAATTTGGCGATCTCCTGGATCACGGTCATGAAGGGCTTCCCAGAAACCTGGACGTGGCGTGGGTTGGTAGTGATACCATCGATGTCGAATGCATCGAGAGCATATGCGATTTCATCTACGATCGCACTGTCAAGAAAGAATTTCATTAGTTGACTCCAAATCTTTTATCACGAATGATGACGAATTGTGCGAATGACACGAATATTTTATTAGAATTCGTGTCAGTGGTGGTATTCGTTTTTATTCGTGATTTGTTTTATTAAATCGTTATCTCATTTCATACCGGTCGTCGCAATGCCTGTGGTGATGTTTTTTTGCAGGAAGGCGAAGACCACGGTAATGGGCAGCAGGGTCAGCACTGTCATGGCCAGGATCAAGTGCCACTGTACGTTCAGCTCTCCCTGGAAGGAGTTCAGCCCGACTTGCAGGGTGAACATCTCGCTGCGACTGAGAACGATCAGCGGCCAGAGGAAATCATTCCAGCGCCACATTACTGAGAAGATGGTCAGCACTGCCAGGGCAGGCCTGGATAGCGGCAGGATGATCTGCGAGTAGATGCGCCATTCGCTGGCGCCGTCTATGCGTGCCGCGTCCAAAAGTTCATCGGGGATGGTGAGCATGTATTGGCGCAGCAGGAACATCCCTGTCGGCGTGGCGGCACCGGGAACAATCACGCCTAAGAGGTTGTTGTTCCAGCCCACTTTGGTGATTACCAAAAAGACCGGTACTAACACCACCGAGAGCGGCACCATTAGGGTGCTGATCATGACAAGGAAGATTGCAGTGCGCCCGCGGAATTGATACTTGCTTAAGGCGAATGCGGCCATACTGTTGACCAGCAATGTCAGCAACGTTGCGAAGAATGTCACCACGACGCTGTTGCGCAGATAGCGGGCGAAGTTGAAACTTTCAACGCCTTCGACGAAATTGTCTAGATTGAAGGACACACTTTCGACCGGTTCCGATTCTTCCAGCCGGGCTTTGATGATCTCGCCTGGGTTTGCCGGATCGATAAGCTGCCTCTCCAGGCCAATGCGGCGTACCTGGGCCAGCTGCGCTGTAGTGCCATCCTCCAGGGTGATAGTGTATAGTGGCAAAGGCTCATCATATCCTTCGACGACAACCGTCTCCTGACGGTAGGGCAAAAGGCGCGGGGGGAATTTAACAACTTCAGCGGAAGTTTTAAAGGAGGAAATCACCAGCCATAGAACCGGCCCAAACATGACGATCACGCCTAGCGTCAGATAAAGATAGGTGAGCATATCGGTGATATGAAGTTTGTCGGTACCGCGCGTGCGGATGAAGAATTTCAATATTTTGCTCATCGTACGCCCTCCTCTTCGCCCCGCGTAAATTGCTGGATCAAGGTCAAAATGATCAATACGCCGGCCATGATTAATGATGCCGCGGCTGCTAGCCCGAACTGCCTGCTGGGGCTAGCGAACCCTTTGCTGTAGATGTACTGCACCAGATACATGGTCGCCGTGCCCGGCCCTCCGCCTGTAAAGGCGAAGACCACATCGAATATCTGTACAGCTCGTATCAACGACAACACCAGCACCACAACCATCGAGGGCATCAATAAGGGCAGGGTGATCTTGAAGAATGTGTTCCAATTGTTAGACCCATCAATGGACGCAGCTTCATAAAGATCGGCGGGAATGGCTTGCAGGCCAGCCAATAAGATCAAGGTGTAGAAGCCCATAAAGGCCCAAACACTAATGACCACCACCCAGAATCTGGCCCACTGTGCGTCCACTAGGAAGGGGATTTTGTCACTTCCTAGCGCAACCAGGATGCCGTTGAACAATCCGTTTTCTTGTAAGATCCACTTCCAGATCAGAGCAACAACGATGGGCGAAAGCAAGACGGGGTAAAAGTAAACGCTGCGAAAAAATCCACGCGCCTTGATCTTGCGATTGAGCACTACGGCTGTGAGCAGCGAGGCGACCACCATCAGGGCTACCTGGAAGACCACATACCCGGCTGTGTTGAATATCGCTCTCCAGAAGAGATCCTCGCGGCAGGTGTTGGGATCCAGGAAGCTTTCACAGGTCAGGAGCTGCTCAAAATTGGCAGTGCCTACAAAAGGACGCTGATCGGGGAAGAAATTAGTGCCGCCTGTGAAAGCATAGACGAAGTTGAGCAGCATGGGGAAAAGAATGAAGATTCCGAAAATGAGCAAGTTGGGCAGCACGAATACATAGGGCATGCCGCCGATGCCGATCCACCGTTGCAGGGTACCAAAGATCCAATCGAGGATCGACACGAAGAAGTTAAGGATGGCGGTAGAAATCTGGTCGTAGATAGACCTGATCGATTTCCTTGATGCTTGAACTGTCATAAAACACCCATCCCAATCTGTAGGGGCGCTTCAGGCCTGAAGCGCCCCTACAACTAACTACACTTGATGTTTATCTACTAGACTAGGGCTTATCCACCAGCCTCGGCAATGGCGTCGTCGATATCCTGTTGCAGGCGCTCGAGGGCCTCGTCGAGGGTCAGTTCGCCAGTAAGATATTGGCCAATGCGGTTAGCGGAGTTGCGGTAGTAGGCAAAGGCATAGGGATGCACGTTGAGGCCTACGGCCGCATCGTTCAGCTTGGGCACTTCGGCAGTGAAGCCAGCCAGAGCACCTAACACTGAGGCGTTGTCGGTCTGGAAGTCGATCCCAGCGGAGGCAGCGCCCGTGTGTGCGGGCAATGCCAGTGTGCCGGCGGAGAACTGAGCATAGGTCTCAGCCTGGACCAGGTATTCCATCAGCCGTCCAACAGCTTCGGGGTATTCAGTGTCTCCGAAAGCGACAACAGCAGAGCCGCCGGCAACGCCGGTGGAGCCACCATCACCCGCGGGGTTGGGAACTACGGCCCAATCAAAGGCGTCGGCAACATCGTTGGCCAGGCCGTTGATCTGCCAGGAACCGGACATGCACATGACCAGGTCGCCGCTCTTGAAGAAGTCGATGCAGCTGTTGAGGCTGTCGCCCACCAACCAAACCTCGGAGGGGGTGATGCCGTCTACGTGCCAGCCATTCAACACTTCAGCAAAGGCGCCAAAACCAGGCTCGTTGACCGTGAAGTTACCGTCAGCATCAATCAGGGTTGCGCCCATGCTCAGGGCAGGGCCAGCGTAGCGGTGACCGGTGCGGTCAATGGAGATGGCATACTGTACGCCAGTGGCCTCGGCAACAGCCTTGGTTGCTTCGGTCCAATCAGCCCAGGAAGCACCTTCGCCAAGCAGGTCAACACCAGCTTGCTCGAATAGCGTCACGTTGACGTAGGGACCGGTAACGGTGAATGAATCGGGGAAACCGCCGTAGCCAAGCGCGCTCAGGATCGGGGCAGCAAAGTTGGCTTCGTAGTAGGCTGCATCCTGCATATAATCACGCAGGTCCAGCAGCTTGCCAGCGTAAGCACCAAAGTTGGTGATACGGGCCAGATCGGGGCCTTCACCGGTCTCAACCTGGACGGGCAGTTGTTCGTCGATGGTGGCGTAGGGCACCACATCCAGCACCACAGTGATATCGGGGTTTTCAGCCATGAAGGCATCTAGTAGGGGCTGCATCACATCAGCTTCAACGCCATCGGCGTAGTAGGTGAAGCGCAGTTCAACAGCTTCCATAGCGGGAGTCTCGCCCTTGGCTTCTGCGATGGCCGCATCAATATCACCCTGCATGCGGTCAAGTGCCGCGTCGAGGGTTAGCTCGCCAGTCAGGTATTGAGCGATGCGGTTAGCGGAGTTGCGGTAGTAAGCAAAGGCGAAGGGGTGTACGTTGAGGCCAACGGCTGCGTCTTTCAGCTTGGGCACTTCAGCGGTGAAGCCAGCCAGAGCGCCTAAAACGGAAGCATTGTCTGTCTGGAAGTCTACGCCAGCTGCAGCAGCACCCGTGTGAGCGGGCAGTGCCAGTGTGCCAGCTGAGAAAGCGCTGTAGTTTTCTGTCTGGACTAAGTATTCCATCAATTTGGCAACAGCTTCAGGGTATTCGGTGTCACCGAAGGCAACAACGGCTGAGCCGCCTGCAACACCGGTGGAACCGCCGTCACCCGTGGGGTTGGGGACTACGGCCCAGTCGAAGGCATCGCCAACATCGTTGGCCAAACCATTGATCTGCCAGGAGCCGGACATACACATGACCAGGTCGCCGCTCTTGAAGAAGTCGATGCAGCTGTTCAGGCTATCACCAACCAACCAGACCTCGGTGGGGGTGATACCGTCTACATGCCAGCCGTTCAATACTTCAGCGAAAGCGCCAAAGCCAGGATCAGTGACGACGAAATTACCGGCATCATCGATCAGGGTGGCGCCCATGCTCAGAGCTGGACCCGCGTAGCGGTGACCGGTGCGGTCAACTGAAATAGCGTACTGCACACCAGTGGCCTCGGCAACAGCCTTGGTCGCCTCGGTCCAATCAGCCCAGGAGGCACCTTCGCCAAGCAGGTCAACACCAGCTTGCTCGAAAAGGGTCACATTGACGTAGGGACCCGTGACTGTGAAGGCATCGGGGAAGCCGCCATATCCAAGTGCTCCCAGAATGGGGGCGGGGAAGTTGGCCTCGTAGAAACCGGCGTCGCTCAGGTAGTCGCGCAGGTCGAGCAGTTTGCCGCTGTAGGCACCAAAATTAGTAATGCGGGCCATGTCGGGACCTTCGCCGGTCTCAACCTGGACGGGTAGTTGTTCGTCGATAGTGGCGTAAGGCACCACATCGAGAACTACACTGATCCCAGGGTTCTCAGCCATAAAGGCGTCGACTAATCCCTGCATCACATCGGCTTCGTTGCCATCGGCATAATATGCAAATCGAATCTCGACTGCATCCATTGCCTCTTCGGCTTCTTCTGCTGGCGCAGCCTCTTCCGCTTCAGCAGGTGCTGCCTCTTCGGTAGGGGGTTCAGGCGCACATGACCCCAGCAGTAAGGCTAGGATGATCACAAAGATAAATAGCCATCGTTTCATTTTAGTTTTCTCTCCTCTTGAGTTTTGATATTTTTTCGTGTCCGAGGACGGCAATAAAGAATACTTCGTTAGTGCCATCCTGTTTAGGAATACATCCTCCTAATGATTATTGTCTTATGGCATCACCTCCTATGTGATACACGATACAGGTAGATCGAGCATATTGGCTAATGCGATTAATTCATCTTTAACATCCCCATAAGTTATGGAAATGTGGTGTTCAAGCCCTTTATCTAATATCGTGTTGATTACATCCATTGCAGGCTTATCAAACTTTATCAAGCCTGATGTTCCTGAAAAACTTTGAGGGGCTCGGATAATCTCGCCCTGACCAATGATTAACTGATAATCACCTGTGGCCTCGCTCAGACGGGCAATGGTGACGCGCCCAGGTTTGAGGGGGAACTCCATAAGCAGGGGTAGCTTGCGGTTGGAGTGGATGGTGACGCGTTTCTCTGCTTCGGGGTCCGCCATAGAGATGGGTGCCAGTCCGCAGTGCCAGAGCACCATGGCGTCTTTTTCCTGATCGACCGAAACCATATCTGTGCCGAAGGCCTGGCCGCCGCTGATGGACTGCAAGATCAGTTGGGTGATGGTGCTGTTGACATCTGCTTCGCAGCTGCATGGGATCATCTCGTCCGAGAGCATCGACATGGCACCACAGGCCGCGCAGCCCAGCTCAGTGAAAAACTCTGGCCAGCAGCGCACGGCAAAACCACAGATATCTTTCTCAGCGGCGATCTCTTTCAATGTGCGATACGTGCCCAGCGAGCCGTGTACGGCATCTGCATCCATCTCATCCAGGTTGGTGACTTTGGCGTTGAGATCCGCTTTGATGGCTTGTGTGCTGGCCGGCTCTAGTTGTCGCACGGTGTCGAAGATATCATTTTGCAGATCTAGCTGAACGATCTCCAGGCCGAAGCGTTTCTTGATATCCGCGGGCCGTATAAGGCAAGTTTCAAAGCCATCTGGATTTTCTCCTACACGGCCAAGTTTTGCGCTTCGCAACACTCGACGAGCGCGCCCAGCCCGCGCGTGAACGATGATCTTCTCAATAGCAGCAGGGTCATCGGGAGCAGCATAAAAAAAACCATATCGGGAGCCACCCCGAGCCAGGGCGTGCCCGGCCAGGTTTATTCCACAGAACGAGTTCAGGCGTAGGCGTCCCCCGGTGTGCGGCTCTGGGATCGCCCATAGGAATAAAGGAGCAGTGAGCGCATCTTCAATGGTTACCACCATGGAACTGTCTGCGAAGGTGGCTTGCAGCAGGACGATCAGATCAAGTTCAATGCCCGTAAGCGCATCCAGCGCGCGGCTCACGCCATCGGAATCAGTTACTAAGTCGGTGGGGCCAAATAATTTCGCGTCAGAAGACTCCAGCGCTGTCCTTGCTAGCTTGGTCATCTCTTCAGCGAAGGGGATATCGAATGTTGTTCGGGCTATGGGAATAAATGCAATATTGAGGTCTGTCATGTGGGAATTTCCGAACGTTGGTAGAAGAAATCCATCAGGGCCAGGGCTGCTGCACCCACCACGCCGGCACGCCAACCGAAGCTGGTTGGCTCTACGATGACATCGTCGCCGAGGCCGCTGAAGGCATTTTCTCGCATCACTTCGCATACTTTCGAGCGAATGAGATCGTCCCCCTGGGCGAAGAAACCGCCCAGCAAAATCATTTCCGGGTTGAGGATATTGACCAAATTGGCTAGGGCAATGCCCAAATAATGGATTTGATTCTCTATCATTTGCTTGGTTGCCAGATCCCCGTCCCGAGCGGCATTAAAGACAACGTCGATGGGTGGATTGTCGCTCGTGCTATCGTCGGCGACCAGGTACTCTGCCAGGATGCTCTCGGGGTTTTGCTGAGCGAGGCTTTGTGCTTTGCGAACGATTACGGGCTCTGTGACCAGGGTTTCGAGACAGCCCTCTTTACCGCAGCGACAGGGCTGGCCGCCTTCTGGGACCATGATGGTATGGCCAATTTCGCCAGCGCCGGCGCCGCTGCCGCGGAAAACTTTCCCGTTGACAAGGAAACCTGCGCCTACGCCCATACGACCATATACAAATGCAAGCAGATTTGCGCCTCTGCCGGCGCCAAAGAAGCCCTCGGCAATGGCCATGGCGCGCACGTTATTGTCAACCTGCACGGATATGCCTAACCTGGCTTCGAGAATTTCTCGGATATAAACATTCTTCCAGCCCAAACGCGGGGCCACAACGTTGAGGCCCAAGTCGTGATTGACCAAGCCTGATGCGCCCACACCCACACCTAAGATCTTGCGGCGATCGATGGACATTTCCAGGATCAGGTCTTCGATTTCATGGGCAATCTTTTCGAGCACTTCTGGGGCAGGGGATTGACGCTCAAATTCAACGATGCGATTATCGATGATGTCGGCATGTAAATTGGTCAGCGCAACTCGGAAAAGCCCGACGCCAATGTGCACCCCAACGGCATAACGGGCATTGGGGATAAGACGCAGCATGCGGCGCGGCCGCCCGACAGCGCGTTTACTTTCTGCAGCAGTGGCAGGTGGCTCGATCTCCGTAATGATGCCTTGGGAGATGAGCTCATTTGCCAGGTTTGTGACTGTAGCAGATGATAAGGAGGTGCGTTTTGCTAACCCAGCGCGCGATATCTGGTTCTCGCTGAGCAAGGTCATTAATATGGCTTGAAGGTTGTGGGCCTTGACCCGGGTTAGGTTGCTTCCTGAAAGATTTTGTGGGGACATTAGAATTATTTAATTCATTTAATAAAATAATTATCGTGATTTTATACCCTGTAGGACGCCCTGTCAATGGGGTAGAGCGAAATTCGTTGAAATGGGCGATTTTCTTGTATACTTGTGCCATGACTGAACTCCAAATCACACAATTTGAATTGCCCTCGGGCTTCATCGATCTTGGGATGGGGAACCCGGATCTGGCTTTACTGCCACTGGATGCCCTACGTCAATCTTCGGAAAATTTCTTCGCCCAAAAGGATCCGCGTCCCTTGCAGTATGGCATAGAGCAGGGGAGTGGTTATTTCCGACAGGGCCTGGCAGACTTTCTGACAGATGCCTATGGTGCTGAAGTTGATCCCCGCTTGCTGTTTATCACAAGCGGCGCATCTTCGGCGCTTGATCTAATCTGCTCGTTGATGACACGCCCTGGTGATGTGGTCTTTGCCGAAGAGCCATCCTATTTCCTTGCTCTTCGCATCTTCGAGGATCATGGCTTGCGCGTGGTACCGGTCCCTATGGACGATGATGGTTTAGACTTGGATGCCCTGGAAGATCTGCTGTCTGACTATTCCCCCAAATTCCTTTACACGATCCCGACCTTTCAGAATCCCAGCGGGCGTACACTCCCTCTTGAGCGGCGTGAACGGTTGGTTGCGTTGGCTCAGCGATTTGAGTTTCACATAGTCGCCGACGAGGTTTACCACCTATTGACCTACGGCCAGGCGCCCCCAATGCCTTTTGCTCAATTCGCCCAAGATGTGGAGCAGGTTATCTCGATTAATTCTTTTTCGAAGATCATGGCCCCCGGTTTGCGATTGGGCTGGGTTCAGGCGCACCCAAAGGTGATCCAGCGTATGGCCGGCTGCGGTCTGCTCGACAGCGGCGGCGGGATGAATCCCTTCACCTCGGCGCTGGTGACCAATTTGATCCAAAGCGGCGACCTAGCCAGGAATATTGCCAAGATACGCGGTGAGTACGCCTCTCGCCGCAAGGTGTTGGATGAATCGCTGCGGCGCTATCTCCACCAAGCGGAATATACGCCGCCCGAAGGCGGCTTCTTCTTTTGGGTGCGCTTGCCGGGCATTGATACGGAGAAGCTGCGCCCCAAAGCCCGAGAGAATAAGATCGATTATCGGCCCGGGGTGCTCTTCTCTAGTCAGGGTAAGCTGCACGAGTACATGCGCATGAGCTTCTGCGTGCACTGCCCAGAGGAGATTGAGGAGGGGGTGGTGCGGTTAGCTGAGTGTATTCGAAACACGAAAAACGCTGATTAGCAAATATCTTGCCAATCAACGCAAATCATACACATGCAGATCATACGCATGTGCTACTGGGTAAATTTCTTATCTCACGTCAAAAAATGCTTTTACGCTTGGCACGCATTCAGTGGGCTCCGATATGCCAATGCATGCCAAGCATCAGAAACAAAGCCCAATACTTGACATCACCTTAAATTGGGTTACCGGTCAGCACCAATTGTAATATTTTAAGGACTACTAGAAGCGAGGTAACGATATTTGTCACCAGCCACCCCTTGTCCATATCGCTGAAACCGGTCATTAACTCGCTAATATCCTTGCCTTCAGAGCCGATGATTTTTTTGAAGTTATCAACTGGTAAATAGGCGGTGATTGCAAATACCAGGTACATGATCCCTTGCACCAGAACAATCCAGCCACCGTCTCCGGCTAAGAATTGAACCAATGTGGCGATGCCACCAATGCCAATGAGCACAGACATGTTGGTGGTCCAGCGGGAGAGACTTTCGAAAACCTCATTGTCTTGTTGGGAAAATTCATATTCTGCCATGGTTTGATGCCTTCCACTATTGTGTATAAAAAATAATTGTGGCTACGTCCAGTACCAGGATGACAATAATTAGAATTGAAGTTACCTTGAAGCCTGTGCGCAATTCTTTTAGTCCTGTCATGATCTCAGCGATGTCATTGCCCTGGGTCGTTGTCACCCGCCGAAAATTGTCGGACGGGCGGAAAAATGCTACTCCCACAACGGTAAATAATACCCCGTATAGAAGACCAACAATGGAAAGAAAAGTCGCCACATTTCCCCAGGTAGTGATCGCCCCTATCAGGTTGACCACCCCCAAAAGGCTCATTGCAATGGCGTTTACAATACAGCGCAGGGCGACATTGCTGATGATCTTATTTTGTTCACGGGTAAATTCATATTGAGACATCGAAATCTCCTTCTATGTACATGAGTTTTGAATTTGGATTTTCAAAAAACAATTTAGGTCTTTGTGCAGTCGAACCTCCTTTCACTCAAGTCCATGAAACATACCACTTCTATTATTCCCTCCATTTCGCAAAGTACATGAAAAGACTATCACAAAAAGATGATGAAATCAATCTTTCCGGAGAGAGAGATTCAGACAGCTTGAAGTAACTAATTCGCATTTAGACAAATGAATAAGGCCTGATCAAAAATCAGGTTGAAAAAATAGAACTTTGACAATCGAATATTAGCGGTTCAGGCTTTAGCAGGTTGCTTTTTGACTGCTTTGAAACGTTGTTTAGGTGTTCTGCGCCTACCTTTTGGCCAACCTGGTGATTTTCCACGCATTTTCGGCTTATGAGCAGGAGAGCCAAACTGTGCAAAAATCAGCGGCAAGCTCTGTTGAACACGTTGTGGTGTTAGCTTGCTCTGGGGTTTCTGCCAGGGCAAGGGATGGTCTTCTACAATCGGACGAGATAGGAAGAGCAGCCAAAATGCCAATGCGACCAACCAACTCCAACGATCGCCGGTTTCTTTGTGCTGAAA
>CAZLNX010000070.1:0-21065 GCA_964560795.1 uncultured Anaerolineales bacterium
GTTACCCACCGCCCGCACAACCTGGTGAGCGCTTTTGTGCATGCGGCGGGAATCAGCTGCGCTCTGGAATTGAGGGGCAAAGTCGTCGATCACTACCGGTACATCTTTAGTACTGAACAAAACCCCCTCTATGTGCGTGACCGTACTCATCCAGTCATCTGGCGCGTGATACTGTCGTCCCTCGATGAATCCTGTCCCGAAGTGGGCCAAGGCCAGGTGCGCCAGGGTGGACTTGCCGCTCTGGGTGGGACCGTACAGCCAGATCACTGTATAGAGTGGGCGAATTTCTGTGAGTGGTCCACCGTACATAGCCGCCCAAACCGGCGCCGTGACGCGCATTGGACCAAGGTCAAGAAAGTTCAAGCTGGCTTTGACCGCTCTGGCCAGTTGTTCTCCTTTTGGGGGTTCAGGTAAGTTGTAATGGCGCAGGTTGTTTTCGCCCAGGTCCACCCGCACGCTGTCGTCATACCCCTTTGCTGTGATCATTCCCCCGGCAGTTAAGAAACCACGCCCGCTGTCGATCTCTGTCCAACCGGTGTGGGTGAAAACCCGCTCGCGCTGCATATCTTCAAGCGAACTTTCCTGCATAGCGCGAGCGACCAGATAATAATTTCCCCGCGGTACGTACAGGATTGGGCGCGCGCCCCAATAGCGGTGGATCCATTTCATGTCAGCGAATTCCGCCGCAGGCACGTTGATGGTGCGCAATGGCTCACGAGTGGATAGTAGACCCCGGATGGTGTAGTGTACTTCCGGCAAGTTAAAACCGTCATCGATGGTGAGTTCATGTGTGATGTGGGCTGCAAAGTTGGCCAGGGGTTTGCCCAGGAAGTACAACTGCCCATCCTTGACCTCACTGAGAACCGGCGCTTTGCCATTTTCATGCTCGACCTCGCTGATCATGGCGCGCAGTTCTTTGCGGGTCATGCCTAGGGCGCGTTGGGCACGGCTCAGGTAACGGGGGGCGACCTCACCGGGAAGCTGCTTGAGTAAATCAAGCAGTTCCCCTGTGTATTCCTGGAGCTCGTGGGGAGTGGCATGTTTGACTTTATCCAAACATTGTTCGATAACCGGGGTGGCATTTTCTAGCAGGGTTGTGATCAGGCTTTTATCAGAGTTGCTTTTGTAGAAATCATTGGCATCTTTGTAGCCTTCAATAGGCGCCACCAGCATCGCCAATGGGCCAAACGTAGGAGCCAAACGGCTTTGTTTTTCTTGACCGGTCTCATCTCCATCGAATGCCAGATACACTACTGGTCGTTGTTTCAACAGCCGAAAGCCGCGTTCAGGTGGATGTCCCAAGCCGCACAAGGCCCAGGCTGAAAAGCCCATCTGCCGGTAACTCTCGGCATCGGCAGGTCCTTCGCACAGGATGATCTCACGCACTCCGGGCATCTCGGCTTTGTAGAGTTGGCGTCGGCCAGGCAGGTTGCGGGATTTGTCCCCACTTTCTGCTTTCTGGTTGAGGGCACGCGCTGATAAGTAAGTCACACCTTGGATATGGCTGAATTCTGCTTCGTGCTGAAGGCAGTGTTGGCCGTGATGCCAGGTTTCACCTTCACAATCTCCACATTCTCGAACTTTGGTGTTGCTCCGCTTGCTATGAGGGTATACCAGCCAGCCCTCCGGGGAAGCTTTGTCTCCATCTCCATTAACAGTGAAATCGCGGCCATCAGAGCGAATCATGCCAATCTCGTGCGCTAAGGATACATCGGCCCCGATCTCAACCAGATAATTGTGCAGGCCCATCGTCCCATCAGCAAACCCCCATCCTGCCATGCGCAAGGCGTCATCGCTGAACCCGCGTGAGCGGGCGTATTCTAGACAGCGCCGACCTCCTTCTGACCAGAGTGATGATGCAAAGTAGCGCGCAGCCAGGTCGAGTACATCCGTACGCTGCTTGCGTTTTTCGTATGCTTGAGCAGCTTCCGGAGACATCCCGATGTCTTCAAGAGCGATCCCTGCGTAATTGGCTAAATATTCGACTGCCTCGATGAAGCCCATGTTCCTGGCTTGCCTTACCAATTCAATCGCATCACCACCGGCATCACAACTTGTCCAGCAGCGCCAATAGCCCCGGCGATCGTTGTCTACGCTGACCTGGAAAGCAGTCTCGTTGTCCGCACCAGCATGCAGGGGGCAGATCCCCCTCCACTCGCGGCCCTTCTTTTGGAGGGAAGCCCCCAGGTGATTGGCCAAGGCGACGATGTCGATGTGGTCTAGTAGTTTTTCGATGTCAATACTCGTTGGCATGGCTTCTCTCTCCTGCGCAGATATGCTTGTTGGCTGACGATGACATGGTAATATGCCACTGTTGTTACCTCCCGGGCATGGGGGATCATTTTGTATTTGGTGTTTTGATAAAAATCGCCAGGACGCTCTCTAAGCGGCGATATTTTGTGGATAGGCGATCATATATCATGATGCTGTAGCGACGCTTACTGAACGATACAAAAGGGGAGCGAAAACCCACCCGATAACCCATAGATAACCGGCGGATAACACGCAGATAACCCAGGTGATAACCTGTGGGTTATCGTGCTTTCAGATATGAAATATTTTCGACGAAAATCCGACATTGGTTTTAGTAAGTTACTTATCACGGTAAAGGGTGTACTCTGTCGTTTGCACCTCATAGGGTTGGATCGTGATCACCCCGGATTTGTGCCCGGCGACTCCGTCTTCGAGCATCCGGCGGATCACCTGCCACTTAGGGACTCCCAGACTGGCGGCAATCTGAGCGATCTGTTGGTTGGTATGCTCAGGAATCCCCCGGAAGCCGACCCCTTTCGAGCCCCTCTTTTTTCGTTTGCGTGGTGGGGTTTCACCGGGGAAAAGCGTAAGGCGTTGGTTCAATACGGATACCAATTCGGCATCTCCAGACAAATGGCTTTGAACGCCACGTTCCAAAAAGTAACGGACGAGCATGTCGCGCGGAACACCTATCTTTTCAGCAACCTTGGCAAGAGGCTCTCGTAGATCGTCGATATTGCGCACAAACAGAACTGGCTCTCGCTTGCGAGTATCTTTTCGCTTCTTGGGTTGCCAGTCTGCTGTCGCGATATCACCCAGGAAATCCGGTTTTTCTGACTTTAATTTATTCTCGTCTACCCCTTTTTCTTTGGCATCATGGGGTTCATCGACAGCCCCCTTTAGACGGTCGATGTCACTGCTATGGTCATATTCTTTTGTTTCTTCTGGTTGAGATTGATCATCACGATATTCATCGAATGGATTACGGGACATCTGATCCTCCCTATCTGGCTCGTAGAACAGCTTGGATGACTTGTTGGTATTCTTCTGCTGCCCTGCTATCCGGATCTTGCTCGTAGATCGATCGTCCCTCTGCAGCCGCCTCCCTCAGCACCGTCGCGCGGTGAATAATTGGCAAAACCAGATCGCTAAAGGCTTTACGCAGATTATTTAGAGAGTCTCTACTCTGACGGGTGGTGTCGTCGTAGAATGTGGGCAGGATACCCAGTAATTTACCGTCCCAGCGATATTTTTCATGCAGCACCTTCAATGTCTCGGCTAACTTGATGACGCCCTTGTTGCTGAGATATTCCATTGCTGTTGGCACGATCACCAGGTCGGCTGCCCATAGAGCGCGCTCTTGCAGTCCACCCAGACTGGGTGATGTATCGATGACGATATAGTCCAGCCTGTTTCGGGTGAATATGTCCAGCACTTGTCGAACATAGGAAACAGGCCGTTCACGTGTGCTCATGTCGATCTGTGCGCCGCGTGTATCTTGATTGCCGGGGATGATCCACAAGTTATCGCGCCCCGTGCTTCGCACCGTCTGGTGGATGAATTGGCGTTCTTGCTGGCTGTTTTGACCCATCGTGAGCAGGTAATAGGTGCCCATTTCTTGCTTGATACCCAATGCGGAAGCCAGGTTCCCTTGGGGATCGAAATCCAAGGTAAGTACTTTCTTCCCCTGCGAGGCCAGGCCGTGGCAGAGGTTGATCACAGTGGTAGTTTTTCCAACACCACCTTTCTGGTTGGCTACAGTGATGATTTTGGTTGCCATATTTGACCTTTCTTTTCCCTTATTCGATGACGAATTGGTGAACGTCATCAACATCTCCGAATGCCAGAGCCCCGCTGATTATCCCATCGCGCATGGGTCGTAGGTGCTCATCGTCGCTGATGCCTACAAATCTTCCCCGCAAATCTGGGTAGTGACTGTCGAAGTATTGGATGATTTCGTCTGCAACTTGATGGGCGTAACCATCCGAAATCTGATCAGGTGTAGCAATCAAATCGCACGCCGATATCAGGTTCTCCAGTCGAAGTCCATCGTTTAGTGGTTTTTCGATGGCACGGTCAATCGTTGTTTTCATCGACTGGAGAGACTCCTGTTCTTCTAGATATAGGCAGCTGTAGACCATTGTCGGACCAATGACAGAACGGTGTCTTTGCTTTCTATCGATGAAGATAGTCAAAACTCTTTTGACGATCATTATGAGCACTAAACCGGTTGTCCAGGCAATGGAAGTTGAAAATAAATCCGACTGCGTTATGGATCGCTGCCAGAATTCACCTGGTCTGGATTCTCCTGCTTGCACCCTAGGTGAATTGATTGTACAACTGCTAATCAGGGGTGCTAATACGAAAGCGATGAGAACAACGAAAACCAGCCTATAGGCGAAAATACTTGTTATCAACCGGTGCAAAACCCACCAAGCTTCTTCCCAGTAAGCATTAGATTTAAACAGAAGTATGGTTCTTCCCCAGTTTATGAAAGGCCTGGAGGATAGAACGGCAATGAAGGATTTAAGATATTTGCAGACCAACATGATGATATACATTGATCTGCCGATTCCATGTGCTTTTATCAACGTTAGTCTCCTTGTCTTGTTAGCACTGTTCATTTGGAACTCCACCTACGAACTGCCAGACTCTAAGGCAAAATCAGCAAAAGGCTAGTCGACAATTGAAGGTGGGAATCGGCTTTGATGAAAAAATTTTCATTTCGTATTAAGAATCAAGAGGCTGCCCAGGATGATTCACACTCCGTGTCAGAGTGTTGTCGCTAAAATCCTTGGAAGATTCAGTCCGGTGGACTTCCTTTTGATCGATAACGGGACCATCCTTTGGTGTCTGAGCTATCAAGGGCGAGACATTCTCAGATTTTTCTGTTATCGCCTCTTTGGGGATTTCTATGGTCGCCTCATCGATGTGGTTGTCAGCGGCGCTGGTGGGCTTTCTTGCCTCTTGACTCTCATGACGGTTCAATGAGATGAGGAAACGATAAACTTCCGCCAAAGCACGACGCTGTTCATGGGTGAGCGGATTCTCTGGGGGAGGATTATCTATTGTCATGAGATTCCTCTCTGCCAGGAACGGATGTTTGTGAAGTAAGATCAGGTTCGGGAAATGACTCGATAGGTAGCAAGCCAAGATTTTCCAACTTCTTACGGATGATCATCGCTGCTTGAGACTGGATAGTACGGTATTCGCGCTCGGCCAATTCACCAAGTGTGCTATGTTCATGATCTTTCAGGTAGATAACAACTCGTATCATCAAAAACCTTCCTCGGAAATAAAAAAAGGGCCGCATATTTGCGACCCTTTTTTTAGCATGCCCGAGTACGGTTAAGAATCCGGTAAATCTCCGGTAATTTATATGGCTATAAATCCTCGAGTACCTTTTTCCGCCATTCGTAAAACGTTGAAGTGGAGATATTTGGTAACCCACCTCCAGCTGTTCCAAACTCTTGGACGAGGAATTCTTCTAAGGTCATTGGAGTGATGCTGGGATCCAGGGCTTCCCATTTCAATACCGTTCGTCTTTCTACTTCATCTCCATAAGTACTCCGCCTCCCACGTTTCGATTTCCTACCAGGCAGCTTCTTATATATACCGCCAGATCCGGGAAATGCGATGAATTCCGGATTAGTTTCATGGTCGGAGAATAAATAGATTTTATGACTCCAGGGTCGAAGTGCATACTGTTCGAATTCACTCTTGGATGTTTCTCGGCTGGGGAAGAAATCTGATAGGAAAAGCACCGATCCTGTATACATTGATAGACATAAGCCGATGACGCTCCACGCTATTTCCGAACCTAGCTTCTTGGCAATAGTTGGGGTAATAGCATAGAGGATGCTACTTAAGGATCCCCCGATCAAAATTATGACAATCGCGAGAATCAATTGTTTTTGTCTTCTCATAATTCTGCCACTCCTTTCTGGTAGTAAGAACCTCTTCATGATTAGAGTGATAGCTTACGACTTCAATATCCTCAGTTCAAAGAAGCCACGCCCATTCGGTATCTTCGTTACTATCTGCAATGATATGGACAAATTCCGGTTATTCTAGCATATTCTTATTCAAGTAGGGTCGATTTTGGGGTGTAACAATAATTCCGTACTCTATAACGGAGAATTACTGGACAAGCGTATGATACAAACATATTACAGCGAACATAGCGTTTTGGACAACAACTGGGTAAGATGAACTTTAACAATTAGGAATTGGGGCGGGGTTATAATAATGTAAAGTAGATGAATATTTCAAATGTAATCCGTTTTTAGGGATATGTGTCCATTCCGACAACACATTCTCATTGATTTCATATGTGGATAACTGTAGAAGACGCAGCCAAACTAGCAGAATATCACCCAGAGCACATCAGGCGGCTTATTCGGCAAGGCAAAATCGAAGCTCGGAAATTTGCCACCGTTTGGCAGGTCAATAAATCATCTTTGATTAGCTATAAAAATGAAATAAAAGATCTTGGGAATAAGAGGGGGCCAAAGAGGGAAATTAATTGAAGAATCCTATGGTATAATTGTTTTATAATACAACATTTCATCCCTTTGATCAGGCTGTGTAGGTGCGGTAACACTTACACAGCCCTAACCAACCCACCGGCATACCGGCGGGCAGGCTGACTCAATTATAACAGCCATGTGTAAAGCGCCCCGGTGGATTTATCGGGGCGTTTTGCTTTACTTGCCGGGAAGGAACCAAGATGCCCAAAAAGGAGTCAATATGTGCAACGAGGATCATATAAACAAGAGTGAGGCTGCTATTCGTCTTGCCAGAATTAGGCAAGGATGGGAGGAGTCTGCCTACGGGCAAAATTTGGATGATGTTAAGGGTTCTGTTGGTCTTTTGCTAAATGACGTGGAAGTAGCAATCGGCTTTGAGCCTGGCGAAATCAGAGAAATTATTTCTCGGACAGTTGTGGTGAGGTAAAGCGAAGACACCCCGTTCCGGCACGGGGATATTCGCTCTAAACCGAATGATGAGTAAGTTTTGGATGAGTGTGGTTTTTCTACTGTAGGTTTAATATCTCAATGTATCTCAACATTTGTGTGGAGGTTTGGTGATGATAAAAGCAGCTATTCTTTATGGGAGAGTAAGTACTGATATTCAATTAGAACATGGCTATTCACTACCAATGCAAATGAGAGCAATGCGTTCGTATGCTGAGGAAAATGGTTTTCGAGTGGTTGGTGAATTCCAGGATGATTGCAGTGGAAGCATCCCATTTAAAAATCGACCCAAGGGAGCCCTCTTATACGAACGCATTGCTCAAGGAGACATTGATGCAGTAATAATATATGAACTAGATCGAGCTTCCCGCGATAAATATACGATGCCAATTGAGTTCATGGTTTTTCGAAGGGATTTAGAAGAAGCGGGTGTTGACTTGCATTTTGTTGATAGCGGGAAGAGTGATGGGGGCTTATTAGATATGGTCAAAGCCTGGCAAGCGGGGGAGGAACGAAGAAAAATACGTGAACGTACTATGAGAGGACGGCGTGGAAAAATCGAATCAGGCCGCCTTCCAGGAAACGGACCTCGTTGCTATGGCTATAGAGTTGTTGGGGAGCGGAAAGATACTGAACTTGTTGTTGATGATGAAGAGGCAGAAATTATTCGATTAATTTTTCAATGGTATGTCTACGGTAATGGCAATGGCATGCCACTAGGAGTGTTGGAGATAGCTGATAAATTAACGGCAATGGAAATCCCTTCATATGGGGATAAGCATACTAAAGGGAAAAAACGCGGATACGGTGTTTGGACACCAGGTCAAGTATATCCAATATTAAAAAGAGAAACCTATACCGGTACGTGGTATGCATACCGTTATAAATCAGTAAATGGAAAAAGAGTGAGACGTCCTCGGGAAGAATGGATAGGTGTACCTGTACCGCCAATTATCGATGAAGATATCTGGAAACTTGCTCAAAAGAAGTTGGCAACAGGTCGGCGGATGTCAACACGGAATAATCTCAAGCATCAATATCTGATGGGACGGTTATTATCTTGTACATGCGGCTATCGAATACAGGGGAAACCTTGTTGGACTCGGCACAAAACAGTGTATTTGTATTACCGTTGTAATGGGAGAGATAGATCAATAACTGCTGGAACTTGCTCATTACCCAATTTCCGGGCTGAACAGGTGGATGAGGTGGTATGGGATTGGGTGGAGAGTATTCTTCTTGATCCTGAAATGATACGACAAGGATTTAAGGATGCACAAGATGAGACTGAACAGGTAAATCAATCCTTATACGATCGACTTGAAACTATTGAGAAGCTAATCGATCAAAATGATGTGAAACTAAATCGGTTGCTTGAGCTTTACTTGTCAGGTGATTTTGATCGTGAGTTGTTAGTTGAGAAGCAGACTCAGTTGGAACAGATTTGTTCTGATCTTGAAGAAGAAAGGGATGATCTCCTGGGTCGCCTTGAACAAAATGTGATAACTGATGATCAAATCAGAAGTGTCGAAGAATTTGCAGGAAAAGTTCGAAGCAAGCTTGGTGACAATATAGATTTTGCTTCTAAAAGAAGGATTATCGAATTGATGAATGTTACTGGAAAGTTAGCTGTCGAGGATGGAGAGAAAATAATATACATTCAGTGTATGATCGGTGGTGAGCGTTTGTCAGTTAACTCAGGTAAAGATTGTAGTTTCCCATACCAAAGCCGACCGTGGTCAGTGTGATGCCTTCACTGGCGTAGGCGGAGATTTGCTCCCAGATCGACTCGGCGCCGGTGTTGCCAACATTAGCGACGCCATCAGAACACAGGATCACCCGGTTGATGCCGCCTGGGTTGAAGGCTCGCAGAGCCTGTTCGTAGCCTAACCGCAGACCAGCCTCAGCGTTGGTGGAGCCTTCAGGCTGCAGGGCGCGGATGGCTTCCATTATTACTCCGTATTCACTCCCGCGGGTGGGTTCCAGAATGATATGCGCCGTCGAGCCATAAACCACGATGCTGACCTGATCTCTGGGGCGAAGCTGCTCCACCAGTAGTTCCAGAGCTCGTTTGACCAATTCCAGGCGGTTTTCCATATTCATTGAACCTGAGACATCGATCACGAAAGTCAGCGAGACATCCTTGCGGTCTTCAGGGTCTACGGTGTATCCCTGCACGCCCACGCGCAGCATCTGGTAGCGATCGTTCTCGGTGAAAGGGGCTGGGCCGCCGTCTAAGTGAATGGCAAAGGTCTCTCTCTCAGAGGGATATGCGTATCCCTGTTCGAAGTAATTGACGAATTCTTCTACCCGGATGGCGTCTTTGTCAGGGGTAACCCCGCGATTCAAATAACTGCGGGTGAGGCTGTAGGAACCGGTGTCCACATCTAGTGCAAAGGTGGAGTAGTGGTCATCTTCGGTGTCGATGAAGGGGTTGACACCATAATTCTCGAAGAACATATCGGGATAGGCATCGTCATTGGGCTGTGTGATGGGTGGCATGCTGGTGGGGGATGGCATTGAAGCAGCCGGTGCATCAGATAATTCTTCGACCTCGCGCAAAACTTCCGCTGATGCATCATCGCCTTCGGTTTTGGGTAGGACGTATTCTTCCTCAGTGGGATACTCCACTTCAGGGAGCGGCTCATAGTTTTGGGTTGGTGCCAGAGTCTCGATGCGGGTACCCAATCCGCAGGCAATCGTTAATAGAGTCAGGATTGTTAGAATTGCGATGAATGTGTAGGTATTCTTGCGGGACATTTTTTCCTCCTCGGAGTAACAGAGTTTAAAGTGGTTACACCCTATAAACGTCCGTCCCAACAAAAAAGTTCCCAAACGAAAAAGCGTGTGGGATAGTTATTATGTCCCACACGCTTTTTCGTTTCAATAGGAATCTAGTTTCATCATCCTGTTCTGACTAGATCCAACAGTTTCCAATTTGTATGATTTGGAAAGATCTCAGTCAAACTGTCGTTGAGCAGCCGGTGTTGCACAACTTCTCCCAGCACATCGCGGAAGTCTGTGGTGATATCTAAATCACCAGGACCGTAGAGCGCATCAGCGGTAAGCCCCGGCCAATCGGTGTAAACCTTTCCGCCATTGACACCACCGCCGACCACAAACATGACATTGCCATGACCGTGATCTGTTCCGGCGTTGCCGTTCTCACTCAGGCGCCGCCCAAATTCTGACATGGTCACAATGGTTACGCGTTTGCTCAGATCGCCCAGATCGTGATAGAAGGCACTCAACCCACCGGAGAGATCAGTCAACAAGTCGGCGAATTGACCCTCGGTGCTGCCCTGGTTGACGTGGGTATCCCAACCGCCGATATCGACGGCGGCGATTTCCAGTCCCAAATCGGCTTTGATCAATTGGGCAACTTGCAGCATAGCCTTGCCGAAGGATGATTCTGGGTAGGTTACACCAGACGTGGGTTGGTATTCACCCTCGATGGCAGATTCTAAAGTGCCTGTGGCATTGAATGCCAGCTCAGCGGCAGATGAAAGGCTGCTTATATCTGGGATATCCGCACCAATCTCAGACGATGGCGCCATTTGATATAGGTTGGAGAGCGATGCCTGGAATTCTACCAGGGCTTGGTTGCGGATGCGCCCGCCTAAGTGAAAATCTGTGATGGATTGCAGCGCCAGTGCCGGAACTGGCCCGCGCAGAGAACTGGGCAGCATGCTTCCGATGCCGACTGCCCTGAAGGGAGAACCATTCTCCCAGGCTGCAGTTTCCAGGTGGCGCGCCAACCAGCCGCTGGAGAGCGATTTTTCCCCAGGGGTGCCGCGTTCCATGTAATCCATGGCGTCGAAGTGAGAGTGCGTCGGGTCTGGGGAGCCGCAAGCGTGCACGATGGCCAGTTCGTTCTCATCCCAGATATCCTTCAGAGGGCGCAGGGATGGATGTAGGCCGAAAGAGCCGTCCAGGTCGATGGCGGTCAGATCATCACCAGTTTTGGGTTCCGGGATGGCCAGGTTGGGGCGTTGGTTATGGTATTCTGACTCTGTAAAGGGGATCACGGCGTTGAGACCATCCATGGCGCCGCGCTGGAAGATCAATACCAGGATGTCGCCTGGCGTTTCAATCCCCTGGGGGGAGAAAACGGTCAAACGCGGCAGCCAACTAGAAAGGTTGTTTGGAGCCGCCGCAACGATGGGCAATGCTGCCCCCAAGGTTAGAAATTCTCGTCTCGTAATTGTATTCGTCATAATCTTTTCCTTTACCACTAAGGCACAAAGACTCGAAGAATGGTCTTGGTGTCTTGCAGTATTTGTGGTTTTCTATCTGTATTGAAAACTAGGTGAAGCGAGCAGTAATGCGCCAATGCCTGCGATAGTAAATTCATCAGGAAACTGAGCGGCAAAATCCAATACCACTTGATGGGCATCTGCATTCAAGGGTGCACCGAGCAGCCGATTGCTCAATGCATCGATCACGTCAGTGGTTGTGCTGGCACCATTCGTTAGATCATCCCAGTTGAGCTCGGTATCCCGCGTGGCATTGAAGGCGATTGCCAGGGCGTAGTTCCAGCGTGCCAGCATGCCACTAGTGGTTGACCAGGCTTCAGCATAATCGGGGAAACCGTCGGGGGGTGCCCAGTGGAACAAGGGCTGCCCCATTTGAGTGAGGAACTGTCCCAGGGATCGTTCTACACTGGCTTGTGCTTCGGTTGTGCGCAGGACGGAAACCGTATATTCAAAGGGGCGTTTGAGTTTGGTCCCCAAGGATGCGCGAAATTCTTCGGAGTGCAAGATGGTGCTCATCACCTCTTGGATATTGCCAGCGCTGCTGATAAAGGTTTGGGTCGCCTTGGTCACAAGAGATGCAGGTGGATCATCGGAGACAAAGCGGCGTACTAATTTTGTGCTGATGAATTGCGCCGTTGAGGGATGTTCAGCTAGCAATTCCAAGAGTTGTTCTCCGTCTTCGATGCCTTGACCAGCAGGGAAGGTTTGCCCTAAGATTGTTTTTTCATCGTCATCGTGCAAGCGTTGTCGATAACGGAAATATCCGGGGGTGTCGTCTCGGAAATTGGTCACGCTCCAACCGGTTAATGCCCTGGCAACTTCCTCGATATCCTGATGCGTGTAGCCACTATCGACTCCTAGGGTATGCAGTTCGAGCAGCTCGCGGGCATAGTTCTCATTAGGATGTTCCTGATTGCTCTGCGCGTTATCCAGATAAACCATCATCGCCGGGCTGTGGGCTGAGCCAGAAAGCAGATCAGAGAAATATCCCAAGACATGCGGTCTGATGATTTCTCTATCATCGATGATTTTGAGCAGCCCAACGAAGCTCTTGCGCGCATACAGGTTGAAATGATTGTTCCAAAAGTCAACCATCAATTCGTACAGTTGTCGCTTAGAGTAGATTGCTCGAAGAAGGGTTGCGCGGACCAACTCACGCACCGGCTGCCCGCGCTGTTCGATTTCGAGCAACTCTTCGGGGGCCATGGTGAGTGTATCTAGCTCAGAGAGGTAGCTTACCATCTCCGCATCATCAATCGTTTCTGGTGCTAACTGCTCATCGATGAAGTTATCGATGCCAATTTCTTTTGCGCGCTCAATCTCCTCAAGGCGCGGTCCGAAAGTGATACGCTGTAAGGTTTGGTGAATTAGCCAGTCTTCCGGGTCAATTTGTGCATTAGGGGAAGGGCTCACTGCAGGAGTTAATGTTGCTGCAGCTACAGGGGTGACCACGTCTTCAGCCTGGCAAGCTGATAAGGCCGCCAATGCGCCCGCAAAGCCAGAAATTTTTAGAAATTCTCGTCGATTCAAAGATTCCATATGTACCTCTACAACACGTGTTACACGGATAATTGTCAATAGGATAATTGACGAGATTTATCTGCAAGTCATTGGTATGTAAAAAGTTTGTAAATTCTGTAGCCGACCTAGCCGCGCTTCGCACACCGTTGGGGTGCGATTTTCAAGTATAATTCCCCCGCAATGACAGAATCTAAAGAGCTTTACCGCCAACTTTATCGTATCCGCCGTTTCGAAGATACTGTTTTGGAAAACTTCCCCAAAGGTATCTTTTATGGAACAACGCACACCTATCTGGGGCAGGAAGCCAATGCAGTGGGGGTGCTCACTCATCTCCAGGATGGGGACATCGTTTTCAGCAATCATCGCTGTCATGGCCACTTCTTGGCTTACGGCGGTGAGATGCGCGCCCTCTTCGCCGAGTTGATGGGTAAATCCACCGGGGTATGTGGTGGGCGCGGCGGCTCGCAGCATTTGCAGTGGCGAAATTTCTATTCTAATGGTGTACAGGGCGGCATTCTGCCTGTGTCAACCGGAATGGCGCTTGCCGAGAAGCGTAAAAAGAGCGGTGCTATAACGGTTTCTTTTCTCGGAGATGGTACTTTGGGCGAAGGCGCTCTCTATGAGTCGCTCAATATGGCTTCGCTGTGGGATGCTCCAATTTTGTTCGTCGTTGAAAACAATCTCATTGCCCAGACTACGCCCATCGAACTTGCTCTGGCTGGCTCGATATCAGCGCGTTTCGCGGCCTTTGATATTCCTGTGGCTGAACTCGATACCAGTGATGTGGATGAGATTTCAGCTCAGGCTGAAAAATTTTTCGATGAAATCCGACTTGATGGTGGTCCGCGGGCTTTAGTTTTGCATACCCTTCGATTTGGCCCCCATTCCAAAGGGGACGACACGCGGAAACCTGAGTTGGTTGCCGCCTTCAAGCGGGAACGTGATCCCATTGCCATCCATGCACCCCGCCTGGGCCCGGAGACTCGCGCTGCAATTGAAGATGAAATTGATCTCGAAGTGGGAGCGGACTTTGAGCAGGCACTCAGTGATCAGTATCCAGTGGTCAGAGATCAGTGGTCAGTGGATAGCGGCCAGCTGTTCTCCGCTCCCCGCTCATCGCTCACCGCTTCTACCGTTTTGCAATCTCTTAACGCTGCTCTTTATCAATCTCTTTCCCAAGACAATCGCATCCTTGTAATGGGCGAAGACATCCTCGACCCTTATGGCGGGGCTTTCAAGGTCACGCAAGGGCTCTCGGACGCGTACCCTGAGCAGGTAGTGACCACACCCATCTCTGAAGCTGGGATTGTCGGCGTCGCGGCTGGCATGGCCCTTCGCGGCCTGCGCCCGGTGGTCGAGATCATGTTCGGGGATTTCGTCACCCTGATCGCTGACCAGGTGATCAATCATATTGCCAAATTCCGTTGGATGTATAACGATCAGGTGCGCGTTCCTGTAGTGATCCGTACGCCCATGGGCGGGCGCCGGGGGTACGGCCCCACGCACAGCCAGACGCTGGAGAAACTTTTCCTTGGTGTGCCAGGATTGCGCGTTTTAGCGCCGACGGCATTGGGAAATCCTGGCGAGTTGCTGGCCCATGCCATCGCTGATGATGACCCCTTGTTCTTTGTTGAGAACAAACTTCTCTATTTGCGCAAACTGCAAGACGAGCAATCTCTGGGAGATTTTGACCTGCGCAAGCATGCCAGCCCCCAAGGCTATGCACCAACATATTCGCTTTCCGTTCGCGGTGCCCCTGTACCCGAACTGACCATCCTGGCGTATGGATATATGGCAGAATTAGCTCGGGAAGCGCTGCGTCAATTGGCCTATGAACATGAAATCTTCGCCGAATTGGTTGTGCCCACGCAACTGTCGCCCTTTACCAACGATCAGATTATTGCCTCGGTGAGACGCACCCACAAAGTTTTGGCTGTTGAAGAGGGCACACTGGCCTTGGGCTGGGGTGCAGAGATAATTGCGCGTTTGTCAGAAGATATGGGTTCCGATTTACGCCTCGCTCGACGGGTGGCCGCAAGAGAATTTCCCATTCCTGCCTCAGGCCCGTTGGAAGAAGCTGTTTTGCCCGGAATTGATGATATCATCTTGACTGTCCGCGAGATGATGGAAAGCTGAATCTATGAAGACAATAACTGTTCCCCTGATCAATCCCAATGAACCCGAAGCTATGCTGGCTGATCTGCATGTTGAGGATGGACAGCAAGTAGCCGAGGACGATTTGATCTGCACATTGGAAACGACCAAGTCTACGGCTGAAGTGGTGGCTGAGAGTGAGGGTTATATCATTGGTCTGCGTTTCAATATCGGTGACACCGTGCGAGCGGGAGATACTTTATGCTTCCTGGCTGATTCCCCCGATGAAG
The DNA here is from genome assembly GCA_964560795.1 of uncultured Anaerolineales bacterium. GTDB lineage: Bacteria > Chloroflexota > Anaerolineae > Anaerolineales > UBA11858 > NIOZ-UU35. Next base: position 15,391 of record CAZLNX010000070.1, read on the forward strand.
CGCCCCCGGAAGCAGAAATAACCGCCTCGGATGCCGGCACCCAACCCGAAGGTGAGTCCGCAGCTCCGCCTGAAGGACTGCGCATTACCCAACCGGCGCTGACTCTCGCTCGGGAGCAGGGCATATCCTTAGAATCATTTCCCATCGGCCCGCTGATCACCGAGAAGATGGTCAGAGCACAGATGGCAGGCCAGCCGGCGTCGATCAGTGTTCCCGAGAGCGAGTTCGATCCTATAGCCATCATCATCTACGGCGGCGGAGGGCATGGGAAGTCGCTGCTGGATTTAGCGCGCTCTTTGGGCACATACCGGGTAGTTGGATTTTTGGACGATGGTGTTCCCGCGGGGGAAGAAATTTTAGGTGTGCCAGTATTAGGTGGCGGCGACTTGCTGCCAGAATTGTATGCAAAAGGCGTACGGCAGGCGATTAACGCCGTGGGCGGTATTGGAAATGTCGCTGTTCGTGTAAAAGTATTCCAGCGGATTGCCGATGCCGGGTTTATCTGTCCGGCGGTGGTTCATCCGACGGCGTTCATCGAGTCGAATGCAGTGCTCTCGCCAGGCGTACAGGTTTTTCCGCTGGCATATGTAGGCAGTGATGTTCAGGTTGGGTATGGGAGTATTGTCAACACGGGAGCGATTGTTTCACACGATTGCACCCTTGGAGATTTCGTGAATATTTCTCCCGGTGCTATCCTGGCGGGGGAAGTCAAGGTTGGCGATGGAGCTCTGGTAGGTATGGGGGTGACGGTCAATTTGCAGGCGCAAGTTGGTGCGGGTGCTCGCGTTGGGAATGGTGCTACTGTGAAATCGGATGTGCCTCCTAATGGCGTAGTGCGTGCAGGGACAATTTGGCCTGCGTAGTGTATGCATAAAGCTGTTTTACTGACTGGCAATCCTGGTGTTGGAAAGACCACCATCATACGTCTCATTTTAGAAGAATTATCTATTGAAGCGGGTGGATTTTTCACGCAAGAGATCCGCCAAGGGGGTCGACGTTTGGGGTTCAAGATGATCGCTTTAGATGGGCGAGAGGAAGTATTAGCTCACGTAAGCAGAAAAGGCATACCTCGGGTCAGCAGGTATGGCGTCGATGTTAAGGCATTGGAACGTGTTGGCGTGGCAAGCATTCGTCAGGCGATGAAGGACAAATCCCTAGTAGTCATTGACGAGATTGGGCCTATGGAGATCCTCTCACTAAAGTTTTGTAAGGTGGTAGTAGAAGTTCTCGAGAGTGATGTGCCTGTTTTTGGGACCATAGTTAAGCGCAGTACACCCTTCACCGATACATTAAAAGCGCGTGATGATGCGAAGATCATTGAGATTACTCGTGAAAACCGGGATGAGATCATCGAAACCATCAGCGAACTCGTGAGGAAGATGCTTCCGTGAACACTCAGAATATCAAGCGTCGATTGATGCCATATTTCTGGGCTTTGGTAAATGTTGTCGCCGCCGGGTTTTTTGTCTGTACACTGGTGGGATTTCTGGGAACCCGGTGGTGGATCTTTGATCTGATCAGTCATTTTCGGGTGCAATATATTGTGGGATTGGTGGTGATATTACCAGTATATGGATTGGGAAAACGCCAACGCTTCGCGATTGCCACGGCGATTTTCTTGACAGTGAATCTGGTTTTGGTGTTGCCATTTTATATCGATCCGGGAATTGGGCAAGCGGAAGGGGATGTTTACCGAATTTTGTTCGCCAATGTAAATAAGAGCAATCGCCGTCATAGAGCAGTGCGTGAATTGATTGCAGAGGCAGACGCAGATTTTGTTTTGCTCTTGGAAGTCAACCAAAAATGGCTTGATGATCTAAACCTGGAAGAGCTAAATTATCCTTATAGCATTGTGTTTCCGCAAGATAATTATTTTGGCTTAGCGTTGTATAGCCGTCTTCCTTTATACGATACTGAGATTTTGGAATTGGGTAAACCATCGATACTAGCACGTTTTGAATTACCAAAAGGCCAACTAACTTTGTTGGGGGTGCATACCATAGCACCGAGAAATGCAAAATTTGCACAACATCGCGATATGCAGATGCAGGCAATGGCTGACTTCATTTCTGCACAAGATGGCGCGCTATTGCTGGTAGGTGATATTAACATGACTTCATGGTCACCCAGTTTTTGGATTTTTACCCGACAGAGCGGTTTAAGAGACTCTAGCTTAGGGTTTGGGATTCAGCCGACTTGGCCGACGGATAACTGGGCTTTGCAAGTGCCTATAGACCATGCCCTGGTATCTCCACAAATTATTGTACACCATCGAGAAGTAGGCCCGCACATCGGTTCAGACCATTACCCTCTCATAATGGAGTTTTCTTTTTCGGACAAAGACGGTAATAATTGATAGAGAATCAAGGTTTACTCCTGGCAAATCTTTGGTATAATTCCCCCCGCTGACTCGACCGGCTGGCGGCTTCCCTGTGTGGGGCGGCTACTGGCCTGGAGACCTGCTTTTAGAAGCAATAATATAATATAGGAGATAGCAGACGTCATGTCTATTGAAAAAGAAACGAAAACAAACCTGATTAGTGAGTACTCACGTCATAATAAAGATACGGGTTCCCCAGAGGTTCAGATTGCGATCCTAACAGAGCGCATTCAGCAACTTACCGACCACTTGCGAACCCACAAACACGATGAATCCTCTCGTCGAGGATTATTGAAAATGGTTGGGCGTCGTCGCCGATTGCTCAGATACCTTCGTCGTAAAGATTACCAGCGCTTCGTCGCAATTTCGACACAGCTCGGTATTCGCAAAGTCTAGTATGATATCAAAGTAGATGGTCCCCGCAGGTCTCCATCTACTTTTTGAATGAAAAGGCGCAATCCTTACGCCTTTTCATTCACGCCAATTCATGAAAATTGGCGAACTGGGTTGGTTCTCTCTGGTTGTGGCTACAGCACAGGGATTTGCATAGAGCAAATATATCAAGCGGTTGCGGAAATAGCGGCTTGTCTGTCGAAGAAATGATCTCGAGTTGCCATAACGGGGGAAGGGTTAAGTTGAACTTTTTCGTCTGTCTATCGAAAAATAGAGATTTATGGATGTGAAATTCACATCTTTCTTGTAATGATCCGCCCCGAGGTTGGGAATTGGGAGATGGAGATAACCGGGATGAAGTAATCCCCATTGTTGTCTAAAACTCCCAATCCCTAACCGGCGGATCGATGGTAGGAGGTACCATGAAACCTGAAGCAAAACGTTATGAAATAGTAGTTGGCAATAAACCACTGGTTATTGAAACTGGCCGATTGGCTGGTCAGGCCGGTGGTGCCGTGACTGTTGGTAGTGGCGATGCACTCATTATGGGTGTTGCCACCATGGGGGCTGAACCCCGCGAGGGAATTGATTTCCTGCCCCTGACGGTTGATTTTGAAGAACGCATGTATGCTGGGGGAAACATCCCCGGTGGATTTTTTCGTCGAGAGGGACGCCCCTCAGAGATTGCTATTCTGGTAAATCGTCTCACTGACCGCCCTCTACGCCCACTTTTTCCTAAGGATTTGCGGAATGCTGTGCAAGTGATAATGTACGCTTTTTCGGCAGATGATGTCACCCCGCTGGATATCCTAGCCATCAATGCCGCCTCCGCGGCTGTGACCATTTCAGATATCCCTTGGGATGGACCGGTTGGCGCGGTGCGCATAGGGATGATCGATGGTGAGTTTGTTGTCAATCCCACTTATGATGAGATGGATGCGTCAGACCTGGATTTGCGCCTGGCCGGAACCCGAGATGCGGTTCTAATGGTTGAGTGTGGTGCCAACGAATTATCCGAAACTCAGATCATTGAAGCGGTAGAGTTTGGCCACCAGGCCATGCAGCCCATCATTGATACTATCGAAAAGATGGCGCAGGAAATTGGTAAACCGAAACGCGAATACCCCTCTTTCGTTATCGATGAGCAATTCAAGAAGGATGTCTTAGCCCGTGCTGAGGCCCCCTTGCATGAACTTCTGGATAAGCAGCTTCCTAAAGCAGAATCCAAGCAGGCCATGCTTGAATTCAAAGCCGAAGTGATTGCTGAGTTTGCAGGCGAAGACGACGCAATGCGTGGCGATGCAAAGGAAGCTTTTGATGCCGCACATAAAGCCGTTGTCCGCTCCCGTATCCTGGATAAGAGTGTCCGCCCCGACGGCCGCGATTTCACCACTGTGCGCCCAATTTGGTGTGATATCGGCACCAGCCCGCGCGCTCATGGTGTTGGTTTATTCACCCGCGGTGAAACACAGGTGATGACGTTGGCTACGTTGGGAACCCCACGCGATGCCCAAAGGATGGACAACCTGACACCAGTGGATACGAAGCGCTATATTCATCACTACAATTTCCCGCCGTTCTCCGTGGGTGAAGCTCGCTTCTTGAGAGGTGCCTCTCGGCGTGATATCGGACATGGTGCTCTGGCTGAACGAGCTCTGCTACCGATGATCCCTGACGAGAGTGAATTCCCTTATACCCTGCGTTTGGTGTCTGAGGTATTGGCATCCAACGGGTCATCCTCGATGGCCTCGGTATGTGGTTCCACGCTGGCGCTGATGGATACCGGTGTGCCCATCAAGGCTCCTGTTTCAGGTGTTGCAATGGGATTAGTCAAAGATGGCGACCGCTATGCCATATTGACGGATATCCAAGGCATGGAGGACCATCTTGGCGATATGGATTTCAAGGTGGCTGGCACCGAAAATGGTATCACTGCTTTGCAGATGGATATCAAGATCAAAGGTCTTTCTGCTGAGATCATGGCTGAAGCCCTAGCGCAGGCAAAAGAGGCCCGCGCGCACATCTTGGAGCAGATGCTTGGTACCATTGCTGAGCCTCGCACTGAATTGAAGCCCCATGTCCCGCGTATTGTGACTGTCAAAATCCCTGAAGGTAAGATTGGCGCGGTGATTGGCCCAGGCGGTAAGGTTATCCGCGGCATTCAGGACGAAACTGGTGTCCAAATTGATATCGAAGAAGATGGTACTGTGTTCATCGCTTCAGCCGATGGTGAAGGTGCTCGACTAGCCCGTGAACGGATCGAGCAACTGACAGAAACCCCTGAAGTTGGGCGAATCTATACTGGCAAAGTTACCGGTATCCAAGATTTCGGCTGTTTCGTTGAAATCACCCCAGGGACGGATGGACTCGTCCACATTTCTCAGTTGGATACCGAGCGTGTTCAAAGTGTGGAAGATGTTGTCAAAAGAGGCGATGAAATTACTGTCATGGTAACTGAAATCAACCAGCGTTCTGGCAAGATCCGCCTTTCCCGGAAGGCAGTCCTCGAAGGCTGGACGGTTGAAGAAGCCATCGAAAACGATCGCCCCAATAAAGGCAAACGGCGTCCCTCGGGAGGTCGTCATTCATCCAATCGGCGCGATCGCGGCCCTCGACGAAATTAGAATATCTTAACGAAAAAAGAAGCGGTGCTCAGTACGAGCGCCGCTTTTGTTATTAAATACTCATGGTGAAACCTTTTAGCACTGGCTGCATCTAAAGGTTTGATTTGAACTGAGCTTATCTTGGTAAAATATATGTGATGAATGTTGTCCATATAGCGATAATCAAATAATAATAACTCCTGGTATAAAGGATTTTGTAGGTGGCCGATACCACAGCCACCGACATTTGCTTGAGCGTTCCCAACCAGTGACCTTGGTCAACAGCTTTGCGGTCAAGC
>CAZLNX010000071.1:0-21010 GCA_964560795.1 uncultured Anaerolineales bacterium
GCAGCGGTTTTTTCACAATGACGGCAATGGATCTCACCCCCTACCTAAAACTCCTTTTACACACGATCAACGAGATGTCATCTTTGAATGAAAGAGAATTGGATTTCATAAAATATTGGAGTTCACTTGTAAAAACTCAGAGTGGTGAGGGTATCGTGAACATCCCTACAGCGCGTGGATACCAAAATTTTTCCATTGACCAACAATCGATTGTTTTGCTAGATGCGAAACCTATTCTGGCTAAATCCTGTTTGATCCAAACCCTGGACTACGATGTTCGCAAAACTATCCATCATTGGCGGAATTATGGCAAATGGCGCTGGCCAGAAAAGAAATCGGCAACATATCTCATAGTAAAACAGCAATTTGGATTACATGTTGTACGCATCGAGCATATAACATCAGTGATCATCCAAAGCTGTGATGGAAACCACTCCATTGCTGAAATGATCACGCTTGTTGATAAGTTGGAAGATTTACAATCAGTGCTTTATAGAAAAGAACTGGGCACAAGCCAGTTGGTGGCTAGAGTATTATCTAATCTCTCCAAAGATGTAGGTTTTCGAGTGAAGAGAGAGCTTCAGTAGCTGCTTATTCTCATATATAGCCATGGGATGGACCAGATTTGGAGATCATCGGAAGGAATCTCTGAGATTCATCAATTCGGGAGTGTAACAGTAACGAATTCCTGTATAATAACTATACCGTTTACACCAATCATTGGGAGGCAGGTTCATGGCAACTCTAACCGGGAAAACGCTGGGCAAATATCAGGTCGCTGAACGCCTGGGCCGTGGGGGCATGGCAGAAGTGTATAAAGCATATCACCCTCAACTCGAACGCTACGCCGCGGTTAAGGTATTGCACGGCTTCTTGGCCGAAGGAGAAGATTTTCTGGCCCGTTTCCATCGTGAGGCAAAAGCTATTGCTGCTCTACGACATCCCAATATCGTGCAAATATACGACATCGATATTGCAGATGATTTCTATTATATGGTGATGGAGTTCATCGATGGGGGCACACTCAAAGATCGCCTGATCCAGGCGAGTGGGCCACTGGCCATCAAGGAAATGGCACATATCTTCCGCGAAGTAGCCTCTGCCCTGGATTACGCCCATCGTCAAGGTGTGCTGCACCGTGATATCAAACCTGCTAATGTACTATTGAGCGGATCTGGCCGCGTGGTGTTAACGGATTTCGGCATCGCCCGCATTGTCAGCGATACGCAGTTCACCGTTACCGGAACCCTGGTCGGCACACCCGCCTATATGTCACCAGAGCAGGGTAAGGGTATGTCAATTGCATCATCGAGTGATATCTATTCTCTGGGGATCATCTTATATGAGATGGTCACCGGCAAAGTGCCGTTTGATGCTGATACCCCGCTGGCTGTGATCCACAAACACATCAATGAACCGCTGCCCTCACCGCGCACTATCCGAGAGGATATCCCCCGAGTTTTGGAAGCGGTGATCGTTAAGGCCCTGGCCAAAGAACCGGCAGATCGCTATCAATCTGCCGCTGAGATGATCGATGCAGCTGAGAATGCATTTCTCGATTTCGCCAAAGTTACCATGGCTGAGACGATGGTCGAAGCCCCGAAAAGGGACGCTCAACCCGACCTCGAAGCTGCTCCTGAACCCGAACCAATCACACTCGAAGATACACCCAAACCTACCGTAGCAATGGAGCCTGAACCCGAACCAACCATCGCCAGTAAAGCCACCGTGGCCATGGATCATGAAGAAGATATTGCTGCAAAAGCTACCGTAGCCATGGAACCTGAAGACAATGTTGTTGTCAAGGCAACCGTGGCGATGGAGCCTAAACCAGTGCATCCTCCCAAAGCTCCTGATGTAAAGCCAATTCCAAAGCCCAAACCGAAACCAGTCCTAAAACCCAAACCAAAAGTCAAGCCCCTTCCAATTATTTTGAGCGTTGTGGGCCTGGCTGTCATTGCAGCACTGCTTGTTTGGGGAATCCCAAAACTCACGGGGGGCGGTGGTGGTGCGGATTGCGCATCCATTGACGAGTGCGTTGGCTTAGCCGAACAGTATTGGGGGGAAAATAATTACGAAGGCGTGCTTACCGCTTTAGGAGAAGCTATTGGACAAGTACCCGAAAATGAGCAACCTTCTTTTGCCCATCTCTGGTGCCAAAAAGGCGAGGCATACATTGCCATGAATCGCTTCGAAGAAGCCGTTTGGAGCTTTGAAGATTGCATAGCCTGGACAGGGGTCAATCCTGAATTCGAGGATATCCGCAATTTCGCTCAAGTACAAATCGATTCGTTGCCTACTGGTACATCAGAATGCGGATCTGCAGAAGAATGCTATGGGCTGGCTGAAGAGTTGCGCGGTAACGGTGATATTCAAGGCGCTTTGAATGCTATAAACACAGCCATCCATCTCGTACCTGAAGGAGAATATCCCCAATTCCACTACATCGTTTGCTTGGAGGGAGAACTTTATATGCAAGACCAAGACTGGGATGAGGCCATCCGCAGCTTCGAAACATGCATCGAATGGACCGAAGGTGATCCTGGTCTCGAAGAAGTGCGCGTCTTCGCTAGCGAGCAGATCGAAGCCATCAATAACAGATAAGCCATCATGCCAATCGTAAAGATTCTCATCGGCATTGCCCTATTACTTTTTGGGCGAAAACTTTACTGGCTCTTTGTCGGCGCGCTGGGATTTTATGTAGCTTCATCCTTCGCAGCACAAAATCTCCAAGGCATGAACGAATGGTTGGTGTTGGGAATCGCCCTGGGTGTAGGTATCCTCGGTGCGCTGCTAGCAACATGGATGCAGAACTTTGCCATCGGCCTGGCCGGCTTCTTCGGCGGGGGACAGATCGCCGTAAGTTTGTTGGTATTCCTTGGCATAGCTCCTCGAGATTGGGCCTGGTTTCCCTTTGTGCTCGGTGGCGTGATAGGCATGATCTTAATGCTATTGCTATTCGATTGGGCTTTGATTATCCTATCTTCTATGGGTGGGGCATCCCTGCTGACCCAAGCTTTCTCACTCCCCAGACCAACCATGCTGCTGGTGTTCGTCATTCTGGTAGTCATTGGGATCGTGGTTCAATCGAGCATGATGAGCACTGAAGACGAGTAGCTTATAAAACCCATAGAGTAGAGATGACCGCTCGCAAAAATAATCAGCGAGCGGTTTTTCTATAAAGCACCTTGGTTACCTTAAAATATTTGTCAATCTACTGAAACGATCTTCACAAACTTCACAGGCCTCATTATAATTCCGCGCTAATGTCTAGACAACTAAGCTCCCCCATTTTTCGAGTCGATATCTCATCAACTTTACCTGAAAGTGCCCGGGATATCCTCGATCAATTACCGACGTTAGGTATTACTCAAGAGGTTGAACTCAAAATTATCGATCTCTACTTCCTGGAGGGCACCCTGACACCAGGGGCTCTCCAGGAAATCTCTGAGACGCTGATTAGCGACCCTGTCACCGATCAATGCCAATGGCGAAAGTTGGATCAAGACAGGGTCGCTCAATTTAACCCAAAGTTAGCAACATCCGATCAGCCAACACAGTCCTGCATCGAAGTGACCCTGCGCCCCGGCGTTACCGACAACGCAGCCAACGAACTGTTGCAGGCAGCACATCGTTTGGGTTTTTCTGAACTGACAGCCGTATCAACGGGAACCCGTTACGAATTTATTGGCACATTGACTGAAGCGGAATTGTATCTCATTGCCAAATCTTTGTTGGTCAACGATACCATCCAATGTTATGAAACCGATGAAATCTGGCCAGAGTTCATTCACCTATCCCATCAGATCGCAGAACCAGAAATTATCTCTCTATCAGAACTGGATGATGAAGGCTTACTAAACCTGAGTGCTGAACGCCGTCTGGCCCTGGATTTGAACGAAATGCGTTCTATTCAAGCCCACTTCCAACAGGTTGGCCGATCCCCTACGGATGCCGAACTGGAAACTCTAGCCCAAACATGGTCAGAACACTGCGTTCACAAAACCTTCAAAGCCAATATCACCACCAACGGCCAGCCAGACACAATCGATTCCATCATCAAATCATACTTACAAGCTGCTACTGAACAGATTGCCGCGCCTTGGGTGCGCTCTGCCTTCGTTGACAATGCCGGTATCATCGCCTTCGATGATGAATTTGATCTCTCCTTTAAAGTAGAAACCCACAACCACCCCTCCGCCATCGAGCCTTTTGGAGGTGCCAACACCGGCACCGGCGGTGTGGTGCGGGATGTGTTGGGCGTTTCCCATCGTCCCATCGCCGCTACCGACGTGCTCTGCTTCGGGCCCGCCGATACCCAGCCAGAAGAACTACCATCTGGCGTGCTTCATCCACTCCGCATTCGCTCCGGCGTGGTCTCCGGTATCGAAGACTATGGCAACAAACTTGGCTTGCCCACCGTCAACGGCGCTGTGATCTATCATCCCGGCTATATGGCCAACCCCCTGGTTTACTGCGGTTGTGTAGGCATCGGCCCGATTGACTCCCATCCCAGCCAGCCGCAACCCGGTGACCGCGTCATCGTCATCGGCGGGCGCACGGGACGAGATGGCCTACGCGGGGCCACCTTCAGCAGCTTGACCATGGATGCTCAAACCGGCCAGGTGGCAGGAGCCTCCGTACAGATTGGCGATCCGATCACAGAAAAAGGCACCATCGAAGTTGTCGTCCGGGCGCGCGATCAACAGCTTTACAACGCCATCACCGATTGCGGTGCGGGTGGGCTTTCGAGCGCGGTCGGCGAAATGGCCGAATCCATCGGGGCTCGCGTCGATCTCGCCCAAGTCCCCCTAAAATATGCCGGACTAGCCCCCTGGGAAATCTGGCTAAGCGAGGCTCAAGAACGTATGGTATTAGCCGTACCCCCCGAAAACCTACCCGCCCTGGCTGAGATTTGTGAGACCTGCTGGGTTGAGTGGTCCGATATCGGTGAATTCCAACCTACGGGACAATTACAGGTTTTCTACGACGAAATCCCAGTGGTTGATCTTGAAAACAATTTCCTGCACCACTGCCCACGCCTTTACTTGCAAGCAGATTTATTCCAACAGCAATCGTCCCAAAACCAAATCCAAAAAAATAATCCCCAATCCCCAACAACTCCCCCTAATCTTCTGCTTGAACTTCTTGCCCACCCCAATATCGCCACCAACGAAGCCATTATCCGAGTCTACGACCACGAGGTGCGCGGCGGAACAGTAGTCAAGCCGCTGGTAGGGCAGAAGGCCGATGGGCCTTCCGACGCGGCAGTGCTCAAGCCCCTCGAAACCAAAGGATGGCGCGGTTTTGTGCTGGCGAATGGCGTCAACCCCACCATTGGCGAAGCAGATCCTTACGCCATGGCCGTCAGCGCGGTGGATGAAGCTATCCGCAACGCCGTGGCCGTAGGCGCTGATCCTGACCGCATCGCCATTCTCGATAATTTTTGCTGGGGCGATCCACGTCGCCCTGAAATCTTGGGCACACTCGTCCGAGCCGCGCAAGGCTGCTACGACGCTGCACTCCACTATCGAACCCCCTTCATTTCCGGCAAAGATTCGCTCAACAACGAATACGTGGGCACCGATGGCGAGCGTCACGCCATCCCCGGAACGTTGCTAATCTCCAGTATCGCTATCCATCGCGATGTGCGGAAATCTGTGACCATGGATTTGAAAGCTCCTGGAGATCGGTTGTACCTGCTGGGAGACTGGACTCCCTCCCTCGCAGGCAGCCACGCGAGGGGTCTGGTTGGTGAGGCCTTCTTTGGGGAATCGCCTGCTCTCAAACAGTCTCCTGGTCTACCAGCGCGCGCACCCGTGGTTTATCGCATCCTTCATGAAGCCATTCACAACGATCTCGTAAGCGCCGTCCACGATCTCAGCGAAGGTGGTCTATCAGTAGCAGCTGCAGAAATGGCTCTGGCCGGGCGTTTGGGTCTCAGCATCGATCTTGCCCCCATGCACCCAGACCCCAAGCTGGCACTCTTCGCCGAAACCAATGGTTGTCTGTTGGTGAGTGTTTCTCCCGAAAAGACAAAAGCTTTTGAAGACTGCTTCACCGATTTTCCGCTGCTGCGACTGGGCGAAGTCACCAAAGACCAGCGCTTGAACATCCACCAAAACGGCGAGGCCGTCATCGACTTACCTATCGATGCGTGCGTATCAGCATATAAAACAGAAACATCCTGACTCATGTCTAAAAAACGCGTACTAATCCTGCATGCCCCTGGCACTAATCGTGATGGCGATCTGGCCCAGGCGATCCTCGCTGCGGGCGGGCAACCAAAAATTTTCCCCCTCAGTCAGCTCTCAAAAAATGGAAAAACCTGGCAAGAATATGCCATGTTGGCTTTACCCGGCGGCTTTTCCTACGGCGATGCTTTAGGCGCAGGCCGCCTTTGGGCCATCGACCTGCAAACCTGGTTTTCTGATCTGGTAGCGACCTTTGTTCAAAATGGGCGTCCGGTTATCGGCATTTGCAATGGCTTTCAAGCGCTCGTAAAATCCGGGATTTTGCCGGGGAATGGGCAGCGCGCCACCCTGACATTCAACGCAAGCAGACATTTTGAATGCCATTGGGTCACGTTGACTCCCAATCCAGCTAACCCTTCACCCTGGTTGGAAAACTTGCCACCAATTTATTGCCCCATAGCCCACGGAGAAGGTCGCTTTTTACAGCAAGAGCAACACAGCTTACCAGAGTCACAACTCGCCTTAAGCTATGCTCATCTTGACGGCTCTCCCGCAAAGGGCGTTTACCCCATCAACCCCAACGGCTCCCCTAATGATATCGCCGGGATCACTAACCCTGTCGGGAATGTCCTCGGTCTCATGCCGCATCCCGAAGATCACATTTACCCATATCAACATCCCGCCTGGACGCGCGGTCAATCTGGCGGTATGGGTATCAAGTTGTTTGAAAACGGGCTCTCAATGGCCTGATAGTGTCACTTATTCTAGTATCTGGTGTTAGAAATGAAGATTGCATTGTCTTATTTTTGAAGACCTGAACAATCACTTGTCCTAACTGATAAATTTCCTCAGGAAGAATTCAGAAAAGGGTATTTGCTAGGGTGAGGGCTCTACACATATCCTTTTTTGCTAAATTTGAGAAATGGTTCAGCAAACAACACACCACTAGAGAAAGCGAATAGAAAAATTATGACACACAATTATTCTTCATATCTTTCGCCTTTCACATGGCGTTATGGCAGCGACGAAATGCGCGCCATCTGGAGCGAGTCCAACAAGCGCCTCATTTGGCGGCGCATCTGGGTCGCTTTAGCCGAAGTACAGGCCGAATTTGGTCTAGTTTCACCAGAGCAAGTTGACGACCTTCGCACGCATGCTGAGAAAATTGATGTCGAGCGTGCCATCGAAATCGAAGCTGAAATCCATCACGATTTGATGGCTGAAGTAAAAACCTTTGCCGAGCAATGTTCCGTGGGGGGCGGCATCATCCACCTGGGCATGACATCCATGGATATTGTCGATAACACCGATGCTCTGCGGGTACGCCAATCATTAGACTTAACTATCACCCGGCTAGCTGCACTGCTCACCACGCTGGCAGATCAAATTGACCGCTGGGCAGATACGGCGATCATGGGCTTCACCCATTTGCAACCTGCTGAACCGACAACTCTGGGCTATCGGCTAGCCCAATACGGCCAAGATTTGCTCATCGACTGGCAGAATCTCACTCGCCTGCGCGCCAGCTTGAAAGGCAAGGGCTTGAAAGGTGCTGCTGGCACAAGCGCATCTTATGCGGAGTTGTTAGGGCTGGAAAATCTGCCCCGCTTTGAAGCGCGCCTCTCAGAAATCCTGGATCTGCCCTTCTTCCCTGTCGCCACCCAGGTTTATCCCCGCAAGCAAGATTACGACATTCTCAGCGCCCTGGCTGGTGTGGGGGCTTCGCTCTATAAGTTCGCTTTCGATTTGCGTTTGCTGCAATCACCACCCATCGGCGAGTTAGCCGAGCCCTTTGGCAAGAAGCAAGTTGGCTCTTCAGCAATGCCCTTCAAGCGCAATCCCATCCGCGCGGAGAAAATCGACTCCCTGGCCCGCATGTTGGCACAATTTCCGCGCGTCGCTTGGGATAATGCCGCCCACACCCTACTCGAACGCACCCTGGATGACAGTGCTAACCGCCGCACATCCTTGCCGGAAGCGTTTCTCATTGCCGATGAAATATTACGTGTCACCCAGAACATCATTGATGGACTTCAAGTCAATCAGGCAGCCATGCAGCGCAATGTATCCGTGTACGTCCCCTTTGCGGCAACAGAACGCGTGCTGATGGCCCTTGGCAAAGCTGGCGCCGACCGCCAAGAGATACACGAACGGCTGCGGCAGCATTCCCTGGACGCCTGGCAGGCCATCCAACAAGGCAACGCCAACCCGTTGGTAGATCTCATTGCCAACGATGAAGAACTATCGCGCTATCTGCCATCGGCAGATTTACATGCCCTGATGGATGCTACAGATTACCTCGGAGATGCCCCCCAGCGGGCGCACACGTTGGCCAAAACCATTCAAACATCCCTGAAATCCAAAAACCAACCCTGACATAATTACTCCATATTCACTTCTCCTCAATCATTTCCCATGAACGCACTCAAAATCCCCCTAACACACTCCTTTACATCAACAGAACTCCCTTTCCCTGGCCGCAAGACCGGTAAGGTGCGAGAAATTTATCAACCATCTGATGACCAACTACTCCTGGTCACTACCGATCGGCTCTCAGCTTTCGATCGTATCCTGGGCACCGTTCCCTATAAAGGTCAGGTGCTCAACCAGCTCTCTGCCTGGTGGTTCGAGCAGACCAAAGATATTATCCCCAACCACCTGATCAGCATCCCAGACCCAAACGCCATGCTGGCAGAGAAAGTGGAACCCTTTCCTGTAGAAGTGATCGTGCGCGGCTATATCACCGGGGTCACCAGCACAGCTTTGTGGTACCGATATTCGCTAGGTGAGCGTGAAATATACGGCCACCATTTTCCTGATGGGCTACACAAGAACCAGTCCCTCCCCGAAGCCATCATCACCCCCACTACGAAAGGCGGCCCGACCGGGCATGATGAACGTCTGACGATCGATGAAGTTGTTTCGGAAGGCTATTTGGACAGCGAAACCTGGAACACGGTACAGGAAGCGGCTTTATCCATATTTGCCCTGGGTCAAGAATTAGCCGCCGCATCAGGCTTGATCCTGGTCGATACCAAATATGAATTCGGTCGCGCTCCCGATGGCCGCATTATGATCATTGACGAAGTCCATACACCGGATTCATCGCGTTTTTGGATCGCAGACAGCTACGAAGCGCGTCTGAAAGCCGGCGAAGAACCTGAGAATTTCGACAAAGAGTTTCTCCGTTTGGAATATGCTCAAAAAGGGTACCGGGGCGAAGGGAAACCACCAGAAATGCCCGAGGAGCTTTGGCAGCGTGTATCAGAACGCTATATCATCCTGTATGAAAAACTGACCGGAGAGACCTTTGTCCCCGGTAATTATCCTGTTGGACCACGCCTGATAACAAACCTAAAAAGTGTATTATGACCACTTCTGAAAAAACACTCGCTATCATCCTGATGGGTTCCGCTTCCGACCGCCCCCATGTAGACAAAATCGTTGCTGGGCTGGATTCCTTCAGTATCCCCAGCGTCCAACGTATCGCATCTGCCCATAAGACTCCACGACGTCTGCTTGATCTGTTGGATGAATACGAAGCCGATCCGCGTGCCAAGGTGTATATCACCGTAGCAGGGCGCAGCAATGCTTTGAGTGGCATGGCCGATGCCAATGTCACTGCCCCTGTGATCGCCTGCCCTCCGCAAAGTTCATCCTTTGGGGGGGCTGATATCTATTCATCATTACGCATGCCCTCAGGGGTTGCTCCTTTGGTGGTGCTGGAACCTGCCAATGCTGCCCTCGCCGCAGCCAAAATCCTGGCTCTGACTGAGCCTACTATTGCCGAAAAAATCCACTCCCACAAAAACATGCACCAAGAACGTTTGTACGACGCCGATGCGGTGCTGAACGAATAAGCGAGTTGTAAATATGTCAACCTTTAATTCTCCTTCCCCGTTGGCACCAGATGAATTGGATAATCCCAAAGATGAATGCGGGGTTTTCGGTATCGCCTCGCCGCACGGCGACGCTGCTCGCATGACATTTTTTGGCATCTATACTCTACAGCATCGGGGCCAAGAATCTGCCGGGATAGCTGTAGGCGATGGAACCACTATAAACATGCACAAAGGTATGGGGTTGGTGGCACAAATATTTGATGAGCAGGTGATCAAAGAATTAAGTGGTGGCAATGCAATCGGGCATACCCGTTATAGCACCACTGGTGATTCTTGTCTTAGAAACGCACAACCATTTCAGATAGAAACCCAGCATGGGCCTTTGGCCGTGGCACATAATGGCAATCTAGTCAACGCTGCCTCATTGCGAGCAGAACTGCTCATGTGCGGTGTAGGTCTGACATCAACATCAGATACTGAAGTAATGGCGCTCATGTTAGCAGGTGTGCCCGGAGATGATTGGCTCGACCGTATTAGCCATTGTATGCAGCGCTGGGTTGGAGCTTATGCCCTGGTCATTCTCACACAAAATGGGCTCTATGCAGCCAGAGATCCCTGGGGAATTCGCCCACTGACCATTGGCCAACTTCCTCATGGGGGTCACGCAGTTGCATCTGAAACTGGCGCTTTGGAAACTATTGGGTGCAATGCTATCCGAGAGATCAAACCTGGTGAGGCAGTTGCCATCCATGGAACAGCATTGATCGTTCGACAGGCAGTCAACCCTGCAAAACCAACTACGCTCTGCACCTTTGAGCAAATCTATTTCTCTCGCCCAGACAGCATTTGGGATGGGAATGTCGTTCACGATGTCCGGCAGCGCCTGGGGCGTCAGCTAGCCCGTGAAGCACCTGTAGATGCCGATGTGGTCATTCCTGTTCCCGATTCATCCATCCCCGCGGCGCTGGGCTATGCAGAAGTAAGTGGGATTCCCTATAACACTGGCCTAATCAAGAACCGCTACATCGGGCGTACCTTCATCCAGCCTACGCAGAAGATCCGCGAGCGCTACGTGCAACTCAAATTCAATCCCCTGCCTTCTGTCTTGAAAGATAAATCTGTCATAGTCATCGATGACTCGATTGTGCGAGGTACTACATCCAGTCGTTTGGTTACCATGCTTCGGGAGGCAGGTGCACGCCAGGTACACATGAGGATCACCTGTCCCCCAATCCGCTATCCCTGCCATATGGGTGTGGATATGGCTACCTACGATGAACTGATCGCACATCGTTCCGAAATCTCCGAAATCCAAACCGCATTGGGTGTAGATAGTTTGTATTACCTGTCCTTGGAAGGCATGATGAAATCCATTGTCAGCAAGTCGGGATATTGCAATGCCTGTTTCCATGGAAAATATCCTTTTGAACTCAACCGGCATCTAAGCAAAAACGAATTTGAGGTATTGCCATTGACTCAGGAGATACTATGAATATCCTACTCATCGGTTCTGGGGGGCGTGAACATGCCTTGGCCTGGAAAATTTCTCAATCGTCAAAACTCAACCATCTCTATTCACTGCCTGGGAACCCAGGCACGGCGCAATTGGGCATTAACCTTCCCGGTGATCCCCAAAATTTGGATGAAGTTGCTACTCTGGCTAGAAAATATAAAATCGACCTGACCGTCATTGGTCCGGAAGTACCACTGGCTGCTGGCCTCTCCGACCATTTGCGTGCAGCCGGAATCCCCATTTTTGGGCCATCCCAAAAAGCTGCCCAACTTGAATCTTCCAAAGCATTTTCCAAAGACTTCATGACGCGGCATAAGCTGCCCACCGCTGAATACCAGACCTTCACCGATTACAGAGCGGCCAGGCAATTCATCTCCCAATACAGCAATACGCATCCCCAGTTACCTGTGATCAAAGCCTCAGGGTTGGCTGCCGGGAAAGGGGTCATTTTGCCATCAACAATTGAACAGGCTGAAGAAACCCTTCAGAAGATCATGCTCGAAAAAAGCTTTGGGGATGCCGGCAATGAGGTCGTCATCGAAGAGCGGTTAGCCGGGCGCGAAGTATCCGTGATGGCTTTTACCGATGGTGAAACAATCGTCCCCATGCCGCCGGCTCAAGATCATAAGCGCTTGCTCGATTTTGACGCTGGTCCTAATACCGGCGGGATGGGCGTCTTTGCACCTACCCCATTTGCACCACCTGAACTCATCGATCAAATAAAAACCAATATCTTGCAACCTACGGTGGATGGTATGCGTGCAGAAGGCAACCCTTATATCGGTGTACTGTATGCAGGGATCATTCTCACTGATAGCGGATCAAAATTGCTCGAATTCAACTGCCGCTTTGGCGATCCTGAAACCCAGGTAGTTTTACCGTTATTAGAATCTGATTTGGTAGATGTGATGCTGGCCTGTGTGGAGGGAAATCTGACGGATGGGCAGCACCAGATCCGTTGGCGTGATGCTGCTGCCGTGTGCGTGGTATTAGCATCCAAGGGGTATCCCGGAAGCTACCCGAAAGGTTTGCCCATCACGGGGCTGGATTCACTGCCCGAAAATATCATCCCCTTCCACGCAGGCACAAAAAGTCAGAACGGACTTACCCTTACGAATGGTGGGCGCGTGTTGGGCATCACAACCCAGGCTGAAACAATCGACCAGGCTCGCCAGAAGGTTTATGCCGGTATAAAACAGATCCATTTCAAGGGCATGCAATACCGCCAAGATATTGGGACACTAAGAACGGACATATAAACGGACAAACGGAGTCATTAATTTGAGGCACTATCCTAATGGCTAGAAAAAAACCAGGATTTGTAAAAACGGAATACGATGACCTGACCTACACAGTAAACGGGCTGGCAATGCAAACCCATGATGAACTCAAGCCTGGTCATGCGGAGAAGTTCTACCAACGCCGTCTAGCCCAGCTATGTCGTGAATCTGGTCTGGAAGTCGAAATTGAAAAACGGGTAGAAGTCTGGATTGACGATTCGATGATCGGCTATCTCAAACTCGATCTCTGGGTCGAAGGGATCCTGGTCGTGGAGAGCAAAGCATTTTCTCACCGACTCACCCAAGATGAAGTCGGACAAATCCTCACCTATCTCACTGCTACCAGCAGCCCAATCGGTATGCTCTACAACTTTGGACGTTCCCGATTGGAAATGAAGCGGGTATTTCCCCCAAAAGTTGTACAGGAGTGGCAAAAATATCTATACCGCTATATTCATAAAAGCCCCGGAATGTCTCTCCCCCCCTTACCCGCCATAGATGCAGCCGGAAAAACAACTTCTAAAAAAACGACCCCTTCCATCCGTTTCAAAACCATCGACCAAAAACCCACCCTGGTAGAAATCCCATCCCCCGACGGCGCAGCCATCCGCTTATCCGCTTCACGTCAGTCATCCGTTGACCAATCTATTCCCCACCCATCATCCGCTGAACTCAGTCTATCCGTTTCACGCCAGTCATCCGTTGAACATTCCGCCTATGCTACCGCCGGAGTTGATATCCAAGCTGGCAACCAGGCTGTTGAGCTAATGAAAGATGCCGTCAACGCTACTCATGGTCCTGAAGTATTGGCCGGTATCGGTTCCTTCGGCGGCCTTTACTCAGCTGCCAGTATCAAAGAGATGTCCAGCCCCGTATTGGTGGCCTCCACCGATGGCGTTGGCACAAAAGTGATCCTGGCGGCTGAGTCTAAACGCTTCCATGGCATCGGTCAGGATATCGTCAATCACTGTATCAACGACATTCTGGTGCAGGGCGCGCATCCATTATTCTTCATGGACTATTTTGCCAGCAGTCACCTGAACCCGGAACAACTCGCAGAAATAGTTCGCGGAATGGCCTCAGCCTGTCAGGATGCTGGCTGCGCACTATTAGGCGGTGAGACCGCCGAAATGCCCGGGGTCTACGCCGAAGGACATTTCGATGTGGTTGGAACAATCGTTGGTGCAGTGGAACGTTCAGCCACCCTGCCGAAAGCAGATATTAAACCCAACGATCTGTTGTTGGGGATAGCTTCCTCCGGCCCTCACACCAATGGATACTCCCTCATCCGCCATATCTTTGCAGATACACCTTTGGAAACAGTATATCCTGAACTTGGCATTCCTCTTATGGATGCACTCCTGGCCCCTCATCGGTCGTATCTCCCCCTATTCGCTGACCTCCTCGCCGAGGTTCAATCCCCTATCTCCGCTCTTATTCATGTTACCGGTGGCGGCTTCATTGAAAATATCCCTCGGGTATTACCAGATGGCTTGGGAGCTCGGCTGCATCTCAACGCTTGGCCTATCCCACCCCTATTTGAGATAATCCAGCACATTGGGAATGTGGAAGAAGCGGAAATGTATCACGTTTTCAACATGGGCTTGGGTATGATCGCCGTGGTACCACCAGATAAAGTCACAACAGTGCAGGTGGCTATCCCCGAGAAAACTTGGATTATTGGGGAAGTTGTGAACGGAAGCAATGTCGAGGTAATCTAAATGAAAGAAAATATGCGCCTAGTAGTTCTCGCATCTGGTTTTGGCAGCAATTTGCAAGCTATTATTGATGCTTGCACTGAAAATCAACTGAGCGCAGATGTGGTTGCCATCCTCAGCGATCGTGAAACTGCCTACTCGTTAGAACGGGCACACCAACACAAAATCCCCGCTGAGTACCACCCATGGAAACCCTATCGCCTAGCTGGCAAATCCCGTCAGGAGTATGATGCTGACCTGGCAGAGATCGTCGGCGGCTATCAACCTGATTATATAGTTTTGGCTGGATGGATGAGACTACTCAGCATGTCCTTTTTGGATCGCTTTCACATGCAAGTTATCAACCTGCACCCGGCGCTGCCGGACACCTTCCCAGGTACGCATGCCATCGAACGCGCTTATCAAGCCTTTCAGAAGGGCGATATAGGCCACACAGGGGTCATGGTCCATTTTGTCCCGGATGAGGGCGTGGATGATGGCCCTATCATCCTGCAAACTGAAGTACCCATCAATACCGAAGATACCCTTGAAATTCTAGAACAAAGAGTGCAGGCGATAGAACACCAACTACTGATAGAAGCACTCAGCAAAGTCATATCGGAAACGCCATAATCAAGCTATTCAGGAGCAAATATGCCAACCGCTTTATTTTCATTATCAGACAAAACTGGACTTATCGATTTTGCCCGCGGCCTTCATGCCTTGGGTTGGGATTTTCTAGCCAGTGGAGGGACTGCCCACGCTCTGCGAGATGCCGATTTACCCGTAACTGATGTCGCTGATTACACAGGCTCGCCCGAAATTTTAGGTGGGCGCGTGAAAACCTTACATCCAGCTGTCTCCGGGGGTCTTCTAGCTCGCGATACGGAAGCGGATGCCAATGACTTGGCATCAATCAACGCCCGCGCCATCGACCTGGTGGCTTGCAATCTGTATCCATTCCAACAGACTGTGGCTAAAACGGATGTCGCCCTAGAAGCAGCCGTCGAGAATATCGATATTGGCGGCGTTACCCTGATCCGGGCAGCAGCGAAAAACTTCTCCCGCGTAACCGTGCTAACGGATAAAACGGATTATCAACAGGTATTGGCAGAACTTGATGCCAATGGCAACACATCACTAGAAACCCGCCGCAAACTGGCCGAGAAAGCCTTCATTCATACGCGTAATTATGATACCGCCATCGCCAGCTATCTGACTGGTAATTCATCCTTGGATATTAAACTGTACCCCATCCAGACATTGCGGTACGGTGAAAACTGGCACCAGGAGGCCACCCTCTATAGCTACACACCGGATGGCGGCCCCATGGGGGGGACCCTCTTACAGGGCAAACCTGTCTCATACAACAATATGCTCGATCTAGACGCCGCCTGGCAGGCCGCCTTATCCTTCGAGCGCCCCACTGTGGTGATCGTCAAACATCTCTCCCCTTGCGGCATTGCCTCCGCCGACACCTTGGCAGAGGCTTATACTCCCGCACTTGAGTCTGATCCGGTATCCGCTTTCGGAAGCGTCATCGCAGTCAACCGCCCCTTTGATGCTCAAATCGCACAACAAATGGGCGATCTCTTTGTAGAATGTATTGCCGCACCCGGGTTTACTGAAGAGGCTCTGGAAATTCTTTCAAAAAAGAAAAACCTGCGCCTGCTGGATATGCCAGATACCAGCATCGAACCGGCGCATGAATTGCGCTCCGTGGTGCGCGGCATGCTGAAGCAATCCTTAGATTTCGGCGACCCCGAAGGAACCGAATGGAAAGTCGCCACTGATCGCCAGCCCACCGAAGCAGAATGGCTCTCTCTAACATTTGCCTGGAAGGCATGTCAACATGTCAAATCGAATTCCATCGTCTTCGTTCAAGGAGAAGCCACCGTTGGCATTGGCGGCGGGCAGCCAAACCGCCTGGACTGTGTAGGCATAGCAAACGACCGTGCGGGAGACAAATCTCAAGGCGCAGTCATGGCTTCCGATGCTTTCTTCCCGTTCCCTGATACCGTGGAAGCCGCATCAAAACACGGGATCACAGCAATTATTCAACCTGGCGGATCTGTAAGGGATGAACTCTCAATAGAAGCATGTAACCAGCACGGAATTACCATGGTTTTCACAGGGGTACGTCACTTCAGACACTAAGAATTTAGGAGAATAACTGATGAACGATACTTTATTTCAAGATGGTTTATCTCTAACCTTTGACGATGTGTTGGTTTTGCCAGGGT
This sequence comes from uncultured Anaerolineales bacterium, assembly GCA_964560795.1. Taxonomy (GTDB): domain Bacteria; phylum Chloroflexota; class Anaerolineae; order Anaerolineales; family UBA11858; genus NIOZ-UU35. The sequence continues at coordinate 16,770 of CAZLNX010000071.1, forward strand.
ATACCGAGGTGTTGCCCACTGATGTAAACATACAAATAAATCTGACTCCCCAACTGAAGCTTAATATTCCCCTCATATCCGCTGCCATGGATACTGTCACGGAAGGACGTCTAGCGATTGCTTTGGCTCGAGCAGGCGGTCTGGGCATTATTCACCGCAATTTATCTCCCAAAGATCAAGCTGCTGAAGTTGAGAAGGTCAAGCGTTCCCAATCGGGCATGATAGTCGATCCAATCACGCTACCACTCAATGCCACCGTTGGGGATGCTGAACACATCATGTCGACGTATCACATCAGCGGTGTGCCAATCACCGATGACCAAGGCGTTTTGTTGGGCATTCTCACAAACCGCGACATCCGCTTTTTAGACGAAGCGGATCACGTTCAACCAGTGAGCAATTTCATGACAACCCAACCTTTGGTAACCGCCGCAGTAGGGATTTCTTTAGACGCGGCCAAAGACCTGCTCCAAGAACACCGCATCGAGAAATTACCCCTGGTGGATGAAGATAACGTGCTCAAAGGTCTGATCACCGTCAAGGACATTCAAAAACAACGCGACTTCCCCAATGCAACCAAAGATGCTGGGGGCAGGCTTTTAGCTGGGGCTGCCGTTGGCGTGGGGACTGATCTTGAAGAGCGCTTGGAACACCTTGTCCAAGCCGAGGTAGATGTGGTCGCGATTGATACCGCTCATGGACATTCAAAAGGTGTCTTGCAGGCCATCCAGCGCATCCGTGATGGCTGGCCCGAGACGCCCATCATTGCTGGGAATGTAGTAACTGAAGAAGGTACCATCGCCTTGATCGAAGCAGGGGCTGATGTTGTAAAAATAGGTGTTGGTGCTGGATCAATCTGCACAACCCGCATTGTTGCAGGTGCAGGCATGCCCCAACTCTCAGCAATTTATAATTGTGCGCGCGCAGCTCACTCCCGCGGTGTACCGATTATCGCGGATGGCGGCGTAAAATACAGTGGTGACATTGTCAAAGCGATGGCCGTAGGCGCAGATATAGTCATGCTAGGAAGCCTATTGGCTGGATTGAAAGAGTCTCCAGGAGAAGTTGTGCTATTCGAAGGCCGCCGCTTCAAAGAATATCGAGGTATGGGCAGTATGGGAGCCATGAAAGGCCATGGACGTGACCGTTATGGAACTGGGCAAGGCGGCAATGGGAAACTAGTTCCAGAGGGCATCGAGGGACGCGTTCCCTACAAGGGAGAATTAGCTGAGTATGTCTACCAATTGGTAGGCGGTTTGCGTGCAGGTATGGGCTATGCCGGCGCGGCCAATCTCGAAGAACTGCGGACAAAAACCCGCCTGGTTCGTATCACCAACGCCGGGCTGATCGAGAGTCATCCCCACGATGTGATCATCACCAAAGAGGCACCAAATTATCAATTATCCCAATAAGCGATCCCTTTTGCTATCATCTTCGCGCCTGTTGATCAATGGTAGAATCGACCCCTCGCCTGAGAATATTCGCGGAGATATACCATGTTCACGCCCGAAAAAATTGAAGAATGGCTCAAAGAAGCTGAAGAGCGTCCCAGTTCTGCGCCCATCATCATCCAGTTCATTGCCAACCGTCTCAATGATTTGAATACCTGGAATGAGGAACTGCGCGCCGAAAATATCTCCTTGCGCACTAGAGAGCGCGTAGAAGAGTATGAGCGCCAGATCGCGCACCTTCAATACCAGCTTAACCTGATCAAACGCCAATACGGGGGACAATTACCGCAAGCCGACCAACTTGAAACAGATGAAGCCGTAGAAGAAATCCAAATGGTGAGTGTTTTGATCTACACCCGCGACGGACGACTGCTGCGCATCGAACTTGATCCAACCACCCTTGAAGATGGACACGCTATCGGGGATTTGGGTGGGGACCCGTTACCCGAAGAATCGCCTCGCCTTTTGGCCGTTCCATCAAATGAAGAACTACTCTTCTTGTTCTCATCTGGACGATTAGCGACGTCCGCGGTTGCGGGGTTGCCCATCCAAACTATCTCCATAGACGAACCCTTCGACTGGGAGACAGCCCCCATCCCACATCCGCCGCAAGCAGGAGACGCCCTGGTATGTCTGGCGCCCATCTCCAGGTTAGCCCTAAGTGATTATTTTGTTCAGACCAGCCAACGCGGCTTCATCAAGAAGATTCGTATGGCCCTTGCACCCTCGATCATGGAGAACCAATATATCGGAACAGGTGCGAAAATCTCGCATGATCGGCCGTTTGAATTAACCTTGTGCAATAAGGATGAGAATTTCGCGCTGGTCAGCAAAAATGGCTATTTGCGCTATACCCCTGTCGATGTATCTCCTCACGCTATCGTAGAGGCCATAAAGCTAAAATCCACCGACCGTCTGATTTCGGCATTCAGCATGCCGCCAGACAAAACGCTGCTGGTTATGACACAGATCGGGAAGGCCATCCAGCGCACAGGCGAGGGGCTGGACCTGGTCACCGATTTGGGGCGCGTTGGGGTGGCACTCTACTCCAAAGCGCGTCGTGACGCCGGGGTGAGCGTCGTTGGTGCGGCCGCGGTGGCAGAATCCGATTGGGGTCTGGCACTCCACACCAATGGTTGCATCAGCATCCACGCTATTTCGCAGATCCTCGCCAACGGTACGGTCCCCGTCGAAGGGGAGTTATCCGCCTTCACAGCATTTTCAAATCACCAAACTGTAGAGACGTAGCACGTTTGTCCCCTTGCGGGATGCTACGTCTCTACTTCGGAGAAATATGGGCCTAAAAGTAGGACTAGATTTCGGAACATCCAATTCCGGCGTAGCCATCGGCAACGGCGCTGATGTGCGCCTACTACCTATTGACCCCGGGAATCCCATCCCTGAGGTGGTCAAGACCATTCTCTACATCACCCGCGATCACAGAAGTTTTATTGGCCAGGAAGCCATTGAGTTGTATTATCAACATAACATCAATCGCGTGCGACGTTTTGAGAAGCGCTGGGCTGGTGCGGTGCGCGTGATTGCAGATGAAGTCGATTATATGCACGATGTCTTTGTCGATGTGGATGTGCTCAAACCGGGCCGCTTGCTGCAATATCTAAAAACCGCTTTGCGCAAAAGCGGCGGAGTTAGTGACATCTCTGGGACGCTGATCTTCGAACGTTATTTCAGCGTGGGTGAATTGATCCAAATCTATCTCACGCATTTGAAACAAAAAGCGGAGGAGATAACCGGTGAGGCCATCACCGGGGTCACACTCGGTCGTCCGGTCAAATTCTCGGAAGACCCTGAATTAGACCAGCAGGCTGAAACTGTATTACGTGAAGCGGCCCTCGATGCCGGGTTCAAGGATGTGGATTTCGAACTCGAGCCTATCGCAGCGGCATTATTTTATGAAAGGTCGCTCACGGAACCCCAAACGGTATTAATCTTCGATTTCGGCGGCGGTACTCTCGATATCACCATCATGCGCCTCGGAGATGTTGGGAAGAGACAAGTGTATGCGAATGGCGGCATCGATATCGCCGGGGCTGATTTCGACCGGGCGATTATTGAGAAGCGTTTGCTGCACCATTTTGGACAGGGGGTAATTAGACATATGCCTGAGATCAGCGAGCTGATCGAAACCATCCCCGACTGGATGGCGCTGCCCGATCTGAGCACGCCGGTGATCAACAACACCCTGGAAAAAGCCATTCAGAGCGATATTGCCCCGGTGCGTTTGAAAACACTGCAATCGTTGATATTCAACGATCTGGCTTTTCCCTTCTATAATCAGGTTGAAACGGCCAAGATGGACTTATCCAAGCAGGGAGCTACGGTGATCGAACTGGGTGGTAAAGATTTCGACCTTTGGGAACTATATACCCGTGCCCAGTTCGAATCCGATATTCAGAGATATTATGCGCAGATCGAAAAAGTACTCTTGGATACGGTAAAAGCCTCGGGGCTGGAACCCGAGCAGATCGACGCTGTAGTCAAGACGGGTGGGTCTTCCAGTATTCCATTATTTTCAGAGATGTTGGGACGGATTTTTGGGGTTCAAAAGGTCAAAGAGTCGAATGCCTTCAGCAGCGTCACCGCGGGGTTGGCGATAAGGGCATCTGAATCCATCTAACCAATCTCACATTCATCTTCGTCGTTTATACTAGGTAGTGTTGATATTTCAGGTGTTTACAGGGGCAAAATGCACCCCGTAAATTTATTCATTTCTAAAGAGACTCTACTGCAAAAAGGGTGCTAGACCCTCCTCAAAACAGCAAAAGTTTA
>CAZLNX010000072.1:0-20637 GCA_964560795.1 uncultured Anaerolineales bacterium
ACCCACTTTTGCGGCAAGAAGATGGGTGTCCCGAGTGTTTTCGCAATCCTCTTGGTGCTGAATTGGGTGAAATCTATGAATTTGATAGTGCGAGAGGACATAGAAATAAACCTAATAGTACTATTCCGGTTGAAGGGGAATTCTATTCTGAACTTGGGGTGGATGAATATGGGTTTGTTCATAACGGAGATCCAAATCGTAACCTTAGCGAAAAGCCATCTAACGTTTTCCGGATAATTACATTGGGTGGATCTAGTATGCAGGGAATAGGTGCCACATCAAATAGTTCTACTGTTTCAGCTGTACTTGAGCGTACGTTGAATGATCAAGCATCTGTAATTGGCCAATCATTTCAAGTGATTAATGCTGGCGTAGGTGGATATAGTTCGGCACAAGAGCTAACATATTTTGCCCTGGATTTGCTTCAATATGAACCTGACATGTTGATTGTATGGAATGGGAATAATGATGCTTCAATCGTAACAAGTGACTGGCGTGAAGTTGGTGGATGGACTCCTAATAGATCAGCATATCAAGCGTATCTTGAGCAACAAATTCCAAAATTAGTAACACCAAGAGGGGCATTCGAAAATTTCTTACATTCACTTCGTATCAAAAGTGAGTTGTTTCAGCACATTTCCGATCCAAATAACTATTATTCAATTCGTTTATTGCAGAATACTAATAAGCGTTTCACTCATGCATCTCAACAAATCCAGGATAACGAGATTGAAGAGTATCGATATTCACCCGAAGCAGTAGAATTGTATGAGCAGAATGTTAAAGCTATGATAGGCATTTGCTGGGCAAACGAAATTCGTTGTGTTGTATTACTTCAACCTGTCTTGCACATTCCGACAAAAAAGCCATTGAGTGATTATGAGGTCAGATTAAATTCATCCTATCCGCCAGAATATGTGGCTACTGCGACGAAATACTGGGAAGCATATCATTATATCTTTGGCCAATTGCATGATCAATATCATGATGGCAATGGTTTTTGGATTGAAGATACAACTGAAATATTTGATAACGAGAATGAGACAACGTTTATGGATCATGTTCATCTTTCGGATCGGGGCCAACAACTAATTGCTGAACGCATTAGGAAAATCGTAATTGAAATGTTGACGGTGGATGGCTGATACTTGTTTGATGAAATATACTGATGGTGTTGCTTACGTGAAAACAGTGAGTTCTGGGTTTGCGAGATATCTGGATGGTGAACCAGAATAGAATGTTGAAACGGCTTCTGTCACATCCTGTGACTCGTGATTTGATTCTTGATGACTTGGACGTGTTTGATGTGCATCGGGAACTAATTAATCAAAAGAGGTTCTTACAGCTTCTTTACGAAGAGTGGTATTCATTGCTTGCTGAAGCCTTGCCGGAGGGGGATGCGCTTGCTCTGGAGATTGGCTCAGGTGCTGGGTTTATGAAGGCTAAAATTCCAAGACTGATCTCCTCTGACATTGTCGAACACGCGACCTTGATAGACTTAGTGCTGGACGCTCATTCCGCGCCCTTCTCGAACGATAGTTTTGGCGCGATTTTCATGGTTGATGTTCTTCATCATTTACCCAACATTAACCAGTTTTTCAGAGAGGCGGGTAGAATCATACAGGAAAACGGAACAGTTGCCATGATTGAGCCCTGGATGACTCCTTGGTCGCAATTTGTATATAGTAAGTTTCACCATGAGCCGTTTCACCCTGAAAGCACCGAATGGGATTTCCCTTCTAGTGGACCAATGTCTGGTGCCAATGGCGCTTTGCCCTGGATCGTTTTCGAACGCGATCGCTCCAGATTTGAGGCAGAGTTCCCAGAGTGGAAAATCCAAGCGATCAAACCTATTATGCCGTTCTCATATTTGATTTCTGGCGGAGTATCAATGCGCAGCTTAGCCCCAGGATGGAGTTATTCCATAATTAGAAGTATTGAGAAAAGCATGACCAGATGGAATCGTTATATTGCCATGTTCGCGATGATTATTTTAAGAAAGCAGGACATATGATTAACATTTCAAGGATTCAAAAAGCACGAAGATTCTTGGGAAAAATAATAATAGCTTTTCAGAAACCTAAGAAAAGGGAGATGATAACGACTCATAAATGGCGAAATCTCTCAGCAGACCTTTATGGAGCATACTTAAAGGATGATCATCCCGATCGCGTTTGGTTTGTAGAGTTAGTAAAAGAGATGGCCCCCTGCTCCGTTTTGGAAATAGGCGCTGGATCGCTCCATGAGGTTCGCCAATTATTTGAGCATGAGCCGCCTGATGGATTAAAATATACTGTGGCGGACGTTGCGGTGAACATGATTGAAAAAGGAAAAAATGAGTTTCCTGCTGTAAAATTTGTTGAAGCTAATGTCAATGATTTGGAGTTGCCAGACAACACTTATGATATCGTTTATTGTCGTCATGTCGTGGAGCACCAGCCCTATTATAAGAAATCAATTCGCGAAATGTTGCGTGTTTCGAAGGGAATTGTAATCATTAATTTGTTCCGATGGAGTTTGCACCATGACATCATTCGCGAAGGGAAATATTTTTCAAACGCCTATGAAATCAATAAGTTCTTGAAATTTATTTCCAAGACGAGTCCTTTGTATGAATACTTTTTAGTATTGAAGGGAAATGAGATTGGGGAAACTGCCTACGAAGATGAAAAGATTCGCCGCACTGGTGATCATTTAGTAGTAGTAATTGCAAAAGATATAGATTTATTGAATTCTGCACAGTTGTATGGTATTTTAGATCGTCTTGGTGCTGTATATTTGCGTCAGCCATATCATTGATTGTTAGAGTTGTTCATCATCCCATTTGTGATTAGAACAATATTTTCCCGAGTAGCTGTAAAATTATGGTTTTTGAGAGCGATAGACCCCTATTAGATATTAAGTGTGTTGGAATCCGAAATAGCCAACAGAAAAAGTGGTTGACATCCCAAGAGTTTGATCAAATAGCGATTGTACAAACCAAGGATTTGACCTTCGACTGTATGCGGCATTTGGATTTTCTAGAACATTATGATAAATATGGTTCACAGGCAGATTTTTCCAGCACTTTGTATTGGCGATATTATATAAGTTTTGGACATCCCCCGGAACTGGCTCAACATCGTTGTGATCGTTTTGGAAAATTATATAAAAAACTGAAAACCCAGGATTTGGATCGAGATATTGGTCACATCAAAGTAACTGAAGATGGCATCCGCTTAGACGGTTCACACCGCTCAGCTATTGCTTTTTTCCTAGGAATTGATCAAGTAGAGGTAGATTGCTATAGGTGGAAAGGTGCCTTGAGATATTTTGATCCAGGCAATATGAGGCTTGAAGCAAACACTAAACGAAAGCTTCAGATTGAATATCTTGGACGGAAAGTTTATGATCGAAACAATACTCAATACTTAGGTGAGATTGTATTTGTAGAAGCCCGCCTCTCCCAGCGTGCACAGCATAGTTGGTCGTGGTTGTTCACGCAACATCTTGTGCCTTGGATGGCGGTTTGTAATAAAAAGGACCCAATTCAGATTTTGCCATTAAAAGATCTAATTATCCAATAAAAATGGTTTGGAAACAGCAGTATTATTTTCTCAGGGATAAATTGAAGATAAGGGGAATGCACTGGAGCAAAAGTTTTCTTCCCAGCAGAATTTCGGATCGTTTGTTGGATTTTTTTGGTCTTAAAAAGTCATATCAGCGCATCGAGCGTTTTGGCTTAGAACCTATAGATATAGTCCGGGTAAATTTAGCTGATCTATTTCATCAGAGAACTGTTAAATGTGAAATGATTCCAGTTAGAGAAGCCGAAACTCTTGACTTTCTAGATGAGTATTTCTCAACTAAGGACGGCAAATTGGATTACAGCATTTACCATAGCATGCAGTATAAATTGATACATGCGCATAGCCAAGGAGCTTTGAGGAATCTTGCCAATACTGATTATTGGAAATGGCACGTTTTCTTGCGAAATAACGGAATAAATGCTGATGTTCGTACTGATTCCTGGATTGAAGGCAAAGTTGAGAAGATGTTGAGTGTGTTTGATTCTATTCGAAATAGCGGATATGATTATAGTCGCTTTGGGCATTATCCATGGGTGGTGAATGATCCTTTGATTCACACTCGATATGGATACAATTATTTACCAGGCGGACGCGAAATCATAGATGGACATCATAGGGTTGCTGCTGCTGCCTGTTTGGGATATAAATCTGTTTACGCGTTACTTGTCAAGGATATTGCATCACACACAACCTTTGGATTGCCACTGGATCAGGTGGTGGTTCCAAATAGAAGATGAGTTTATCTGTGAAAAAAAAATCCCAATCAAGATATTTACCATTGAACTTTGCTCTCACGGGTGTGGGTGGATATATTGCACCTCGTCACCTTAAGGCAATTTGTAAAACTGGGAATCGTTTGATAGCTGCTCTGGATCCAAGCGATTCTGTTGGTATTTTGGATAGCTATAGCTATGACATCAGTTATTTCAGAGAATTTGAGCGTTTTGACCGTCATTTAGAGAAACTGCGTTGTGGAACTGAAGAAGATCGTGTTCACGTCCTCAGTATATGTGCACCAAACTATCTCCACGATGCTCATTGTCGTCTTGCACTTAGGGTAGGTGCTGATGTAATCTGTGAAAAACCGCTAGTGCTCAATCCCTGGAATTTAGATGCTTTGCAAGATTTAGAAGCTGAATATGGTCAGCGAATTTATACAATACTTCAACTTCGAACTCATCCAGAGTTATTGCAATTGTATGCGCAAACATGCCAGGAATCTAGTAATCATCAACATAATGTAGAATTAACGTATATAACATCTCGTGGTATTTGGTACAATTATTCGTGGAAGGGAGATCTTGAGAAATCGGGCGGTGTTGCAACGAATATTGGCATCCATTTCTTTGATTTGTTGTTGTGGCTGTTTGGTGAAGCAGGAGAGATACGAATGTATCGCTCAGATCAAAAACGCATGAGTGGGTTTATTGAGTTGGAACGGGCAAAGGTGAATTGGTTTCTCTCCACAGATCACAATGATTTGCCATTTCCTTCCCAGCCAGGTGCGAAAAGCACTTTCCGTTCTATTAAAATAGATGGGGAAGAAATTGAGTTTTCAAGTGGGTTTGAGGATTTACACACTCGTGTTTATGAAGAAACTCTAGCCGGGCGTGGATTTGGAATCGATGAAGCCCGCCCTTCGATTAGTTTAGTTTCTCAGATTCGGAGAATGCCGATTCTACCTATAGATGATATGACTCACCCTATTGTTAGAGGTCGACAGCTATGAATAGGGCGAACTTTTATGTTCATGAATCAAGCTATGTAGATGAAAGTTCAAAGATTGGGGATGGTTCAAAAATCTGGCACTTCTGCCATATTATGGCAGGTGTGTACGTAGGGGAAGATTGCATATTTGGGCAAAGCGTTTTCATTGGGCGCAATGTGCGAATAGGAAATCGGGTAAAGGTGCAGAACAATGTTTCAGTTTATGAGGGCGTCGAATTAGAAGATAACGTCTTCTGTGGGCCTTCAATGGTTTTTACCAATGTCATCAATCCCCGTAGTGATATAGAGCGCAAGGATGAGTTCCGAAAAACATTGGTGAAGCGCGGTGCTACACTGGGAGCTAACTGCACAGTGATCTGTGGTACTACTATTGGGCGCTATTCTATGGTCGGTGCGGGGGCGGTAGTGACCAAGGATGTACCAGACTATGCGCTGGTCGTTGGTGTGCCCGCTCAAATCGTAGGATGGGTATGTGTCTGTGGCGTAAGAATTGAATTTTTGAATGGGAATGCGACATGCATGGCCTGCAGCCGTCTTTATCAAAAAGAGTACAGCGAGATGGTTATGATTGTCGATTTGGAAGAGAATGGTTAATGCAAGTTCCATTGCTTGACTTGAAAAGCCAGTATCAAAGCATTAAGTTGGAGATTGATGCTGCTATCAAGCGTGTGATTGATTCCCAATACTTTATCCTCGGCACAGAAGTAGAAGCGCTGGAAAAGGAAATAGCAGAATATTCAGGATGTGAGTATGGCATTGGCGTTTCATCGGGAACGGATGCTTTACTAATCTCATTAATGGCTATTGGGATCAAGCCAGGCGATGAAGTCATAACAACCCCTTACACATTTTTCGCCACTGCTGGAAGCATTGTTCGCCTGGGAGCTAAGCCTATTTTCGTCGATATTGATTTAAGAACTTACAATATCGATCCATCCAGGATAGAAGCTGTATTAACAGAGCGCACCCGTGCTATCATACCGATCCACCTCTTTGGGCAGATGGCCGATATGGGTCCGATCATGGAGATTTCTAGACAACATAACTTGATTGTTATCGAGGATGCTGCCCAGGCTATTGGTGCCGAATACAAGGGGCATAAAGCTGGGTCTATTGGGCACATAGGATGTCTGAGTTTCTTTCCATCGAAGAATTTGGGAGCCTTTGGTGATGGCGGCATGGTGCTGACCAATAACTCTGAACTTGCTGACAAAATCAAGCTCTTGCGTGGTCATGGTGCTATGCCCAAGTACTATCATCAAGTAGTTGGTGGCAATTTTCGCTTGGACGCCCTTCAGGCAGCAGTTCTGCGAGTAAAACTCAAATACTTAGATCAATGGACAGTAGCGCGTCAGCTAAACGCTGAGCGTTATAGATGTCTATTTGACGAGTTGGGATTAGTTGGTGGGAATATTTCATTGCCGTCCGATGCAATCCATGGCAGTCATATATATAATCAGTTTGTAATTTGGAGCCAACAGCGCGATGAGCTGAGATCGTACATGAACTCTTGTAAGGTTGGAAATGAAATTTACTACCCCTTACCTTTACACATGCAATCATGTTTTAGTGCGTTGGGCTATGGAGAAGGTGATTTTCTGAACAGCGAATTGGCTGCTAAAAATTCATTGGCGTTACCGATCTACCCTGAGCTAACCGAAGAGTTGCAGGCGCAGGTAGTTTCTACAATAGGTAACTTCTATAAGGAGCATGAAGCGTGAAGGTGCTGACAATTGTGGGTGCTCGCCCACAGTTTATAAAAGCTGCTCCTGTAAGTTTAGTCCTTAGGCAAGAACACAAAGAAGTTTTGGTTCACACTGGCCAACACTACAACGATGAAATGTCTGCGGTATTTTTTCGCGAGATGAAAATCCCCGAGCCCGATTACAATCTAGGAATTGGATCAAATACGCATGGAGCTCAGACCGGACAGATGCTGGCGAAGATCGAAGAGGTGCTTCTGGGAGAAATGCCAGACTGGGTAATGGTTTATGGAGACACAAATTCTACGCTAGCTGGTGCTTTAGCAGCGGTGAAACTTCAAATACCCCTGGCTCATGTTGAAGCTGGGTTGCGTTCTTTCAATCGTCAGATGCCAGAAGAACACAATCGTGTGTTGACAGATCATTGTGCAGATATGCTGTTTTGTCCGACACAGACAGCAGTAGGAAATTTGGCTCGCGAGGGAATCACGGAAGATGTACACTTAGTGGGGGATACAATGTACGATGCGGTCATGCAATTTACAAAGATTGCCAACCAGCGCTCAGCAATATTGCACGATTTGGAATTGATGCCGAAAAGATACTTATTGGCAACAGTTCACCGACCCTACAATACAGATGAACCAGAGAATTTGAATAACATCTTGTCTGCTTTAGCTGGGATTGATGAACCAATTGTTTTCCCTGTGCACCCGCGTACACGACAGAGAATCAATGAATTAGGGTTAGGTAAATTGAATTCTGCTCTGAATAATCTAAAAATAATCAGCCCTGTTGGCTACTTAGATATGCTTGTGCTAGAGCAGAATGCTCGAATAATCTTGACCGACTCTGGCGGCGTTCAGAAAGAAGCGTACTTTTTCGCTGTTCCGTGTATAACCCTCCGACCTGAAACAGAATGGTTGGAAACCGTGGAAGCTGGCTGGAATATCCTCGTTGGCTCGGATAGAGATAAAATCACCCAAGGGGTGAAAAAACATACTTGGAATCAATTTGAACCACCTGAGATTTTCGGCGATGGAAATGCAGCATCTCATATTGTGGCTCAACTAATAGGAGAATGAATGTGATTTGGATTTTTATTCCTGCGTTCAATGAAGAAAATTCCCTTCCAAAGCTTTTTTCAAAAATCGAAAAGGCAATGAAAGAGCAATCGTATCGCATAGTTGTAGTTGACGATGGAAGCATAGATGGAACGGCAGACTTGTTAGATGAGTTTTCCCGGGAATTACCACTAGATATTGTTAGTCATCCTCTGAATCGGGGTTTGGGCGAAACTGAACGCGATGGCTTCGAGTTTATTGCTTTGAAATGCGACAATGATGATGTTATTGTTCGAGTGGAGGCAGATGACACTCACGAGCCAGATTATATCTTTTCTCTCATCTCTAAACTTGAAGAAGGCTACGACGTTGTCAATACATCGCGTTTCCAACCAGGGGGCGGTCAACTGGGTGTCGATCGATTCCGAACCTTGATAAGCCGGGCTGCAAACTTGTTTATGCAGAGTGTATTTCGTATTCCAGGAACGCGTGATTATTCCTGCGGTTACCGCGCTTATCGCGCACAAGTAATCAAGGATGCCTTGCAGGTTTTTGGAAACAACTTTATTCAACTGCGCGGGCTGGGCTTTACCTCGACCCTAGAAATGATCGTAAAACTTAACTTGTTAGGTTGTCGGTTTGCTGAAGTACCTTTTGTATTGCGATACGATCAAAAACAAGGCGGAAGCAAAATGGTTTCTAGCATAACAACTTTGGGCTATTTCATCATGGCATTTTTGTATTATTGGCCCTTTGGGGGTTGGCTGAGTCAGTACCGCAGGTTAAGTAAACTATACAAACAGGATCGCCAACAAGCCCTGGAGCAGTTTAATCTCTATGTGTTACATAGGCGTTCCGCAAGTCGCATTAGTTTTTAGAAAAGCGTATACAATCGCCCTCACTGCAAAAGAAAAATAACCTTATGTGTGGAATTTGCGGCATATACAATTTCGACTCTCAACATCAGGTTGATGTGAAATCTTTGGAGGTAATGGCTCGCACATTGGAACACCGCGGCCCAGACGACGAAGGTTTTCTTGTTGATGGTTCTTTTGGCCTTGGACATCGCAGGTTAAGTATCATTGATCTTTCATCAGCGGGGCATCAGCCAATGACTAATGAAGATGAGCGTTATTGGATCGTCCATAATGGGGAGATTTATAACTATCAGGAACTGCGTCAGGGATTGGTCCAACGCGGTCATAAGCTGCAGTCATACTCGGATACTGAGGTGATTCTTCACCTTTATGAAGAAGAAGGTCCGGACTGTGTTCGCAAGCTGAATGGGATGTTTGCCTTCTGTATTTGGGACGCGCGTGAGCGAACACTGTTTGCTGCTCGTGATCACTTTGGAATTAAGCCGTTTTATTACGCTTACAGCAGGAAAACTTTCAGGTTCGCGTCCGAGATCAAGGCTTTGTTCTTGGATGGAGAGATAAATGCAGAATATAACCCTGATGGCTTGGCTGATTACCTGACGTTCCAATTTTGTTTGGGGAGTAAAACCCTATTTCAGAATGTCGAAAAATTGCTTCCTGGTCACACATTGTTGGTCAAGCCAAATGGCGATTTGCGAATTCAAAAATATTGGGATCTTGATTTCGGGGTTGACACCAATCATACGGAAACATTCTTTGAGCACCAGTTGCTTAGGTTGCTGGAAGATTCCATCAGACTTCAATTGCGCGCTGATGTGCCCATAGGAGCGCACTTGAGCGGTGGATTGGATTCATCGACGGTTGTAAGTCTTGTGTCCTCACTTCTAGGGACAAAAATACATACCTTCAGTGGTGGTTTCCGAGAGGGAGAGAAATATGACGAAACAAGCTATGCCAGGTTGGTCGCGGCATCGATTGGGGCTGAATACCACGACGTATTTCCGACTGCTTTAGATTTTGCCAACACTTTACCCACGCTGGTGTATCACATGGATGAGCCAGCCGCTGGGCCAGGGCTTTTTCCCCAGTACTTTGTTTCCAAACTTGCCAGCGAAAATGTAAAAGTCGTTCTTGGTGGCCAGGGCGGTGATGAGATTTTTGGAGGTTATACTCGTTATCTGGTTGCTTATCTGGAAGAATGTATTCGAGGAGGTATTGATGGAACACACGAGGACGAAAAATATGTGGTGACTTTTGATTCCATCCTAGAGAACTTACCTCAATTGCAGGGCTATCAGCCTATGCTTCAAAATTTTTGGAAGGACGGTTTGTTCGAATCGCCTGATCAGCGCTATTTTCGCTTAGTGGACCGTAGTCGGCAGATTAGACAGTTTGTCGTGCCGGATGTGCTATCTGGCTCAAATGGTTATAGCCCATTCCAAGCCTATCTTGACCTTTTCAATCAAGGGGAATTAGGTTCTTATATCAACAAGATGACCCGTTTCGATATGAAAACACTGCTGCCAGCTTTGCTGCACGTCGAAGATCGAACGAGTATGGCAGTTTCGCTTGAATCGCGTGTTCCAATATTGGATTATCGAATCGCAGAGTTGGTTGCCTCGATGCCTCCTGGGGTGAAGTACAAAGGTGGGCGTTCCAAGTATATCTTCCGCAAAGTCGTCGAGCACATTGTTCCCAAAGAGATACTCCATCGTACAGATAAAATGGGATTCCCCGTTCCTCTGAATGAGTGGTATCGCCAGGGTCCAGTGCGTGATTTTGTTCATGAAACATTATTGAGTTCCACCGCCCGGCAGCGCGGCATGTTTGATATTGATCAGGTAAAAATCCTACTCGATACCGAACGATCGTACGGACGGAACATCTGGGGGCTGCTCTCGCTGGAACTTTGGATGCAAATATTCTTGGATGGTCACCCAAAAATTACTAAACCAAGTTGAATCGACATGCCGGCATTTGCTCAGCCAACAAGACGGCGATATTTATAGCCCAACTTACGGTTGTTTTGACCGGCGTTATTGGGGTTGGAAACTGGTTGATTATGCTGAAGCAACTTATCAGCGAAGCGTATACCCACTGGCATGGCTATTCCAACGTTGGGTAGATGAGTTTGGGAAGGATGAAGCCGCGGAAGTTCTCAAAGCCGCTGTTAAGGCGGGGCTCATGTTCTCGGCAAAAATTCAGCATGCAGATGGATCGTTTGATCAGGCTTTTCCCAACGAACATAGTTACGGCGCAACTGCATTTTTACTACACCCTCTCCTTAGTGCATATCTAATTGTCAGGGATGGTGAGATTAAAGCTTGGGGAGAAGAGATCGAAGAAAGCCTAAAACGGGCAGCTGAATTTTTATGTAGAGCTGGTGAAACACACGGTTTGATATCCAATCATTTAGCAGGGGCGACTCTGTCGCTTTTGGTAAGCGCGGATTTATTTGGCGATCCGCGTTACGAGACCAAAGCCCGTGAATTGTTATCCTTGATCATTGACCATCAATCATCAGAAGGGTGGTTTGTGGAATATGAGGGCGCCGATCCAGGATACCAAACACTCTGTATATACTATCTAGCCCAAATATACCGGCTACGACCGCTTCCAGCATTACGGGATTCTTTGGACAAGGCAGTTGATTTTTTAGCTTGGTTTGTTCATCCCGATGGCACCTTTGGTGGAACGTATGGCAGCCGTCGTACCGCGGTTTATTATCCCGGCGGGTTGGCGTTGCTAGGCCGTGAATTTCCCCTAGCACATAGTATGAACTCGTTTATGCTCCAGGCTGTTGACCAGCTTCACACTGTGACAGTTAATGATGTGGACATCGGAAATATGGTACCTATGCTCTCGAACTTAATTGCCGTACTTGATGCTGATATCCCCTGTGGAGATTTATCTAAGCCATTATTGCCTTGGCAAAGAGAACAATCGTGCCAGGATTTCTCTGAGGCTGGACTGCATATCCGGGGAAACTTACGATACTACACCGTGATTGGCGTCAGCAATGGCGGTGTGATGAAGGTTTTCGATCGGGAAAGGAAAAGAATGTTGTGGAGCGACGGTGGTTATGCCGGGCAGTTGGGCGATGGAAGTCATATCTCAACACAAATGACTGACCTGACCCGAGACAGGAGCATCAGCGCTGAAGAGATTAAAATCGGCGCTCCATTTTATTTGATGCTGCATTCGCTGCCGACGCCTTTTCGATTTGTGCTCTTGCGATTATTGAATATTACGCTGATGCGCCATGTAGGAATTGGAAACTGGGTGAAATCTTTGCTGGTCCGAATGTTGATCAGCGGTAAGAAAGCTGTCCCCCTTTATTTGAAGCGCGTGATCAAGTTTACGCGTGAGAAAGTAATTGTTGAGGATAAGTTGACTGCGAAGATGAGTCTTCCTTTGCGATGGCTTGAATCTGGTCGAGATTTTAGCGCTATTCATATGGCTTCAGCTCAATATTTCCAAAACAGTTCAGTTGACCCTAGAGCCCAGAATTCTCGCCCAATCGATACCGAGCAATTATTGAAGACGGGATCCCTGGAAACGAAGGTGACGATTTGAGTCGTCCCCTTGCTGCCATAACCAGTGATATAGATACGCTGGAATCGATTTATAAAGGCCAGGGTTGCCAAAGATCGGGGGGTTACACCCATGCTGAATTAAGTATGGGCCTGGAGAACTTCGAGCGGTTTTTAGAGCCTTATGGCGCCAAAGCTACGTTATTTATGGTTGGAAATGATTTCCGATACCCTGAAAATCATGACTCGATCTTTGCGATGCAATATGCCGGACACGAGATCGCCAACCACACCCTGAGCCACGCTCAAGGGTTTCGCCTACTCTCAAAAGAGGAAAAAGAAGCTGAAATCGCTGGAATGGAAGAACTATGCCAGCAAGTGACCGGTCGCAAGCCAGTTGGTTTCCGTTCTCCTGGTTGGAATATTGGTGAAGATACATTGCCTATTTTGAAGCGGCGTGGTTATTTGTACGACTCTTCGGTTCATCCCACTTTGCTCATGCCGTTCTTTAAATTCCTGCACTGGTACAGCATGCGTAGCCGCAGTGGAATAGAGCGTACGACAATGGGGCATTTGAAATACATGTTTGCTCCAACTGTCCCATACCACACCGCCGAAAACAGCTTTGGACGTCGCGGCCGGGGAGATTTACTCGAATTTCCCATAACGGTGACACCCATCGTGCGAATTCCATTCTTTGCCACATTTACACTGGCAACTGGATTTCCATTATTCCGAATCTCATATCGAACGATGAAGGCATTTCATATACCCATTCAATATCAGTTCCATCTTTCCGACTTTGTGGATTATTCTCATCCCGCTTTGGAGGACCAAGTACCCAAAGGAAGAGGTGTTTACGTACCGCAAGCACTTAGGATTCCCTTAAAAATTAAGATGGATTTGTTTAGGAGAATTTTGGATACGCTAGCCGAAGATTATGCTTTTTCAACATTAGAAAACTTGGTACATCGAAATAAGGAAACTCAGCGTGATCCCACGATTTAGACCATACCTGGGCAAGGAAGAATTGTTGGTTAGTTTTAGCCGGCAGAAAGAAGCCGTAGCTACATTCGAAAAAAACTTTGCACAGGTTTTTGAAGCCAATCATGCCATTGCTTTCCCTTATGGGCGCAGTGGTTTATGGGCATTCTTAAATGCATTGGAAATAGAAAACTCCGAAATCATCGTGCCGACATACACTTGTTCCGTCGTAGCCCATGCAATTGTGCTCAGTGGCAATATACCCCGCTTTGTGGATATCTCTCTGTATGATTACAATATGGATCTTGATCAGGTAGAAGCGAGTATCAATGAGCGGACACAGGCAATCATTGCTACTCATTTGTTTGGCTATCCACTGGATATTGATCGTTTAGCGAATATTGTGAGTGATGCCGAAGAGCGATGGGGACACAAAATCTGGGTTATCCAGGATTGCGCTCATTCTTTTGGCGCTCATTGGCAAGGAAAATTGGTATGTAATGCTGGTGATGTCGCACTGTTTGGTCTGAATATTAGCAAGACGATTACATCGGTGTTTGGCGGAATTGTGACATCAAATGATCCCGAATTAGATAGGAAGTTGCGAAAATATCGAAATGAACACTTTGCCCAACCTGGTGTTTTTAAACGAATTCGACGTTTTATCTACTTGTTAGCTGCATATCTATCATTCAATAAGCGCATTTATGGGCTGATTAATTGGTTGGAAGAGTCAACACCGTTGCTTGATCGGTTATCGAAGGCTTATCATCTTGATGATGAGATCCATTTTCCACCCGATTACCTTGATTTGATGAGCAATTTAGATGCTAATGTTGGATTGGCTCAGTTGAATAAATACGTAGAGATAATCCAGCTTCGCCAGGATAATGCTCACTACTACGAGCAACATTTGAGGGGAATTCCGAATTTGGAGCTTCCACCATTGATTGATGGTGCCACCTATTCACATTATGTTTTACGGGTAAAAGATCGCGATTTATGGTTGAATAATTCAAAAAAATATGGCGTACAATTTGGGGAGTTAATCCAGTATTCCATTGCTGAGATGCCGAGTTATCATAAATACACCGAAGGACGTTTTCCTAATGCTCACCTAGCAATGAATTCAGTATTGAACCTGCCTGTTCACTTTAAGCCCGGCGATACAGGGCGGGATAAAGTTGTTGATGCTGTTATTTCGATTGCAACTGGAATGAAAAAGGAATCAGTTTCAATGCAAACACACAATGAATATTAACCAGGAAATTAGATCAGAGTTTGAAAGACATTGGAAAAAACATGAAATTAATGATCTCAGCTTATCTAAATACGCTGAGGCTAGTGGTTTTTTGCAATTTCTCATTGACCACGCGAGAGAATCTGAAAAAACATTGCGTATCTTGGATGTGGGATGTGGGGATGGGATTCATGCAGTCGCTTTGGTAGAAACGGTATCAGATAAATTTTCTTATTGGGGTATCGACCTGTCAGCCGAAGCGGTAAAAATGGCCAACCGACGAATGAACGCTC
This sequence comes from uncultured Anaerolineales bacterium, assembly GCA_964560795.1. Classification (GTDB taxonomy): domain Bacteria; phylum Chloroflexota; class Anaerolineae; order Anaerolineales; family UBA11858; genus NIOZ-UU35. Next base: position 14,993 of record CAZLNX010000072.1, read on the forward strand.
TGAATGAAGCAAGGGCTAGGTTTCAAGCTGGTGACGCATTGTCGCTGCCATATGAATCCTGCAGCTTCGATGCCGTTTTTTCTTATGGAGTTCTTGCATATACAGGAGCGGTGGGTCGTGCTCTAGACGAGATTGTTCGTGTGTGTAAACCTGGTGGTTTAATTGGTATATGGGTATATCCCAAAATGGGAGGGGTGAAGGGGGCGATATTTGATTTCACTCGAAAGGTTTGTAGAATTTTTGGTGGGCGGCTATCTAAAGTCGTAGTATGGATTATAGTTCCATTTCTTCCGATTTTGCCTGTACGTTCGGGCGTAAATCTCTGTAATTCAACTTGGAATCAATGCGTTGAAGTTGTCGAAGTTAATTTGCTGCCCGAATTGCTTGAATTCTACACTTCGGAGGAAATTCAAATGTGGTTCTCTGACAGGCAGTTGAAAACAGTATATATAGACCAGGAGAGACCTGTTGCATTATGGGCACGCGTATGAAAGTGATGATTCTGGCAAATCGTGATCCTACCAGTAGCACAATTTTCCGTGCTGTCTGCGATGATCCTCGTCTGGAAGTGAGTTGTATTGCCTTCACAAAAACACTTACGAAATCTCACGGATTCTGGCAGGGTGTTTATGATATCTTTCACAGTTCTGGGATGCCATACTTTGCTTACATCTCATTTTGGAATAGCGTCTTTCTAACTAAGGAGTGGTTAATATCTCACTTGCCACTCCTGAAGAGATTGTTCCGAGATTTTTTCTCACTGAAGTTATGGGCGCAGGAACAAGGTGTAGAAATAGTTTACTCATCAGATTACAACTCCACAGAATTTCTAGATGTTGTGTCCAGGCTGCAGCCGGCTGTACTATTGACTAGGATTAATCAGATTCTGGATTCGTCGATTCTTAATAGCGCTCCGTATGGATGCTGGTGCCTTCATTCGTCTGAACTACCAAAATATCAGGGTATCGCTGCCGAGTTTCATAGTCTCCTGAATGGGGAAAAGACTGTGGGTTTCACAGTTATGCAGATGGAGCGCTCATTAGATACTGGACCGCTTATTGCTCAGGGCAATACTTCAATCCCCGAAAACGTAACTTTACATGGGTTGATTGATAGAAATAATATTTTTGCTCAAGGTGTAATCAGGCGTGCTGTTGACAGATTAATTGCTGATCAAATAAGATGCCAACCACAAGACTTGTCCCAGAAATCATATTACTCTTGGCCTACACCAGAACAGACGAATAGATTTCGCCAGAAGGGATTGAATTATATTTCTTTTTGCGAGGCCGTCATTCACATTTTTCACTAATTATTATTTAGTATTTTGGTGGTGGTCTATTTGTAAGTGATAAGACATCTATTGTCACCCTGAGACGAAGTCGAAGGGTCTAGCGAAGCGCTATTCTCTCTTAGCCGAATTTCTTTCGCTTCGCTAGATGCTTCGGCCTACGGCCTCAGCATGACACGGTCACTTACTTTGCAACCACTACTAGTATTTTTATCTGCGAGGGCTTTCATATTGTCTATAAATCGTCAGTACACTTTTAATAACCATACTTATAATCGATCAAGAACCGGGCTTAGAGTATCTGATACATGAATAAATTCGCATCTTCATGGAGTTGTGCATGAATAAAGTAGGTAAGATTTTATTTCTTTTAATTTTCCTATTATTACTCAGTCTGCAAATCATCAGCGCAAATCAAAAATATCCATTGATGGTTGTAAAAGGCTACAGCGATATGATAGAAATTGCCCGTTGGATCAGCGGCGATTTAGAATTTGTCCAAGGTTCTACTGGATATATTGCAGCTCCATTATGGCCTACTGCTTTGCCACATTTTGAAGTCGCCATATCTAACATTATGAAAGTTGATGTTATTGAAGTTGAAAGATGGATTATGCTATTCGGGATGGTAATCGGGACAATAGGCGTCTTTATTTGTGGATATATTTTGTCCCGCTCTACTTTTGTTGGTTTGTTGTCATGTGCCATATTGCCTGTGTCCTGGATCCGATATCAGACAATTGGTTATAAACTCGGAGTTTGGGAAGGCCAACCAAATCTTGGAACATTGGCGATTGGGTTGTGTATATTGGTATGGGGAATATGGTTAGCGGTTATTCCAAATACTGTAATGTGGTTTCTGCCATATTTGCTTGGGGGAGTCTTATTCTATATACATCCAACGTTTGCTGTTATTCTGCTGACGTTCTTTGTGGCAAATCAAATGCTTGAAGCGATTCGAAAGCGGATGTCATGGGATACGGCCAAAAAGAATATACAACGTATAGTTATAGGGGTGGGTTGTTTTCTCGCTATTAGCTTTCCTCAACTGCTTGATGTGCTTTCCTCTGTGAGAACTCCCCGAGTTGCCGATATCCAAGATATATGGTGGCGAATAATGATTGCTCGCAAGCAATTCCATTTATTTCCCTGGAGAGACAATAGCGCTTTAGTGGGGTTTATTGGAATCGTCATCATTTACAGCTTCTTACTACTGGTGATGCGAGAAAAATTACCACAACAAATTTGGAATAAGTTGCTTGCAACTCTAAGTGTAGTGGTGATATTAGTGATTTTCAATGTTGTTGTTACTGAGATATTTCAGATACGATTCCTTACTTCAATTGTTCTAACGAGAGCAACTGTTTTCCTTCCTCTCGGAGTAGTAATACTGATTGCCCAGTTATTTTGGGATCAGTTGTGGGAACGATCACGTGAAATTGAAAGAAGCTACTACACAGTTTTGAGAAGAGTTGTGCTCTTATTAACACCAATAATATTAGTGTTTGATACGAAAATATTCAATATCTCTGTAAATGCAATACGGAGTTCTTGGTCTTTTCGAAGGTTCTTAATGGGTATTGTTATTAACATAAAACCGTACCAAGTAGTATTGATTATCATCATGCTAGCAATGCTGGTAAATGAATTAGTTGGCTGGCTTCTTAAGAAAAAAATGAAGCTGAAATACATTTCTATTTGTATTATGTTGCTAGGCTTGTTTATAAATGAATATGTTGCTCGTCTCCTGAGCTCAGACGGCGTATTAGAAGTTTCAAATGTACAAAAAATTAGAATGATTGAATTGTTGTTGATACTAAGCGGTATATTATTGTGGTTTATTAGTCGCTTAAAAATTGGAACTCAGATAGCGGATGCATATGCTCTACTTAGATCAAATGTGAAACAGATGGGCAATGATCCTTGGAAGGTCATAGCATCCGTGACGTTGATATTATTGCTTGGGTTGATTGTTGGAATGCAGTTGCCCGGTTTGTTGAATCCGATCGATGTTTTGGAGACATCCGAATACCAAGATTGGCTCGAGCTAACCTCTTGGATGAGTTCCGATACAGAACAAGATGCACTGTTCCTTTTTCCACCAATTACGCCTCGACATGGTGGCTATTCATTGCGTTCTGATATTATGAACTATGCTCATATTGGATATTCTGTATCTGTACCTGAACTCACTGAGTTTGACCTGATTGCACTGCGGACCCTTTACGACATTGACTTGCTCAATATGTCCTTGGAGGAAATTGATGCGCTTTCAGCGAATTTGATGTGCGAGATGCAGCATGGTTATTATGAATTATTGTCGGATATTGAAGATCTATCCCGAGTGAAAACCGAGTTCCCGCTAATGTCATATGTGGTTAGCATACAACCCGGATATGATTCTTTTGATCGGGGCTGTGAACCCTTTGTTGGTGAGATTCTTGATCTTCCAATTATCTTTCAGAATGATAGATATATAATATACGATGTAAAAAATCTTGGTGAAAATAGCTAGACGAAATACTTGATAATGGCATGATGAGCGACAATCTCTCAACAAATCGTTTAAAACAGAATGGTGCAGATTTTTGGAATGAAAATCCGTGTGGAGGTAATTGGTCTTCATATCGACAGTTTATTAGTTGGATGAAAAAGACTGAGCCTTACTTATTTGAAATCCTCGATAAATATGATTGGAAAGATAAAAAAGTAATTGAGGTAGGTTGTGGCCAAGGTACAACATTGAACTATCTTCCTATGTATGGGGCACATGTAGTTGGGCTAGATATGTCTTATCAATCCTTGATGTTTGCCCAATCAGGAGCTGAAGAATTACACATTTCAAGTAATGTGGAATTATTGGCTGCCGATGCAGAAAATTTGCCCTTAGCGGATGGAGATTTCGATGTAGCAATTTCTTGTGGTGTGTTGCATCACACAGTTAATACTATGGAAAGTATTCGACAGTTGCAGCGCATGCTTAAGCCTGGGGGAACTGCCATCGTAATGCTGTACCGGTCAGGAAATCCAAAATGGTGGATGACAAAATCTTTTCGCGGGTTTTCGAAATTGATTGACAAGCTTATTGGTGAACCAGGTGTAATTGTAAAATATTTTCGGCAAAGACAAAAAACTGGATCGCCTAGTGGAACAGCCCACTTGGAATTATTTGGTGTTCCTATCTTAAAGGCGTTTTCTAACAATATGGCCAAGGCAATGTTCGCTGATTTTTCGGAAGTGCATATCTCAAATCACCAACCTGGTTTCCGACGACTAGTAGATATTGTTTCAGTTTTTGGTTTTTTAGAACCAATGCTAGCTTATATTGACCGCAAAACGCAAAGTGTTTGGGGTTTCTATCAGGTGATTGAGGCTCGAAAATAAATCCAATTTTTGCATCGAATGTTGTGTTAGGGTTATGTTCTAGAGCATTGATAATATTGATTTTGCAAATGACTACTAATTTTACAGATACACCGATTTAAAGATTCTGAGACTTATCGAATTTCACTGGGTGAATTAAAGCATGCGGATAATTGAGTTAAAGAAATAGGTAACAAATTATGGGAAAAGTTTTTAAAAACATGTTTTGGAAATCAATTAAGGGGGAGCAGGTCAAAATGTTGGAAACAGCTATTTCGGATCTAAGCCTTTCGGGACACAAAAGTTGGTACTATTACATTGATTTTGGGTATGGTGTCTCTGTTAGACCGGAGTTAAAGAATGATCCCCACTCGGGTTTGAAGAATTGGAATCACTTCATCACAAAATATTTGCCTGATGTTAGGGGTAAGCGAGTGCTGGATATCGGATGCAATGCTGGCCTTTATGACTTAAAAATGGTTGATGCAGGGGCAGTTGAAGTTGTTGGTGTTGACATTGACGTGCGGCAGGCTGAGTTTGTGCACCAGTGGTTTACGAAGAGGAATAATAAAGATTATTCTTGTATTCGTTATATTGCTGCTGACGCTACACAATACCCGTTATCAGAATTTGGGATGTTTGATATGGCACTAATCTTTAGAGTTGCATACCATTTTGGCGAAGGTATTCACCATGTCATGTCTCAACTGTCACAAGTTGTGAATACCATAGTGATGCAGGGAAACACACCTCGACTAACAAATCCTAAATACGCTAATCGTACTCATCAGAATCTTGCTGGAGTAGATGGGATGGTGGGAATACTTCAAAAGTACGGATATGAAGAAATTAGAACTGTCGCGCCCAAAGGACATCCCAATCCGCTTGTAATTGGAACAAAATAAGATGAATATAATATATCGCTATTTGCTAAGGAATATTGTAACTACCAAGCCATGAAAATCAAATAAAGGGCTAACGAAAAACAAAC
>CAZLNX010000073.1:0-20518 GCA_964560795.1 uncultured Anaerolineales bacterium
ATATCAAACAACTTCACTCTACCCCAGCATTCGAATTACAGCGTACCGACTTGCTCCGGAATATACATAAACTGGCGCGTCGCTGCCAGTCTTTGGGTTCTCCCATGGTTTTACGCGGCCCGCCGGGGATCGGGAAGACGATACTCATCCAGCAAGTAGGGCGCGACAACCAGTTACGCGGCATGTTCCCCGATCCGTTATTGAATACGAGCTTGAATGGAAATCCATCTCTCACTACGCTGCTCGCCTGGTTGGAAGAAACCGGGTTGGGTTTTTCCCCCCTGGCTTGGCGATGAAGCTTTCCTCTCTGCCGCATTGCTGAAACACTTGCGAGGCCAGAAGAGATTGCTATTGATGGATGATGTCTCCGATCCCGCCAGCGGACAAGCGTTGATGCTGGCCGATAAAAGAACCAGCCTGACCGTGATGACGACCAGTCAATCTAAGGCAGCGCGCAGTCTGGCTGCCAATGCAGAATGCATCCTATCAATACCTGGTTTCTCTACTGAGGATGCACTACTTCTTTACAAACGCGTTTGGGGGGAAGTTTCCGTGGAGATGGCTGGTCACATTCAAACCATTTCGGAACTGACCTGGGGACATCCAATGGCGTTGCATTCCTCTTTCCATCTGGGAACACAATTGGGGTGGGAAACATTGCTGGAATTGCTCATGGGTGCTGAAGGTGCCCCCTTGAGTTTAGCAGAAGAGATTTACCTGCCACTAACATTGGCCTATGACCAGCTTCCCACGGATTTTCAAAACTGTTTTCTAAGAATGTCTGATCTACCGGGATGTTCGGCTCATGAAGTGGCTACTTTCGCCGATCTATGGGGAGTGCCCCCTGCCCAGGCCATCCATTGTCTGGATACATTGATGACGGACGCAGGCGTTGTGCGGAGCGCTCGCGGAAAAGATAGCCAGTGGGAGGTTCATCCACAATTAAAATCCTTCGTGCGGAGTCTACTAGTGAATTCGTAAGTACCTGATTGAGTTCTTCACGCAAGTATTTACATATACGGCGTCCCTTGCGGAATATCTCATTTTGAGATATAGTAAGCTTGTGCACATCATCTCGAGGAAAGCTCTACGTCAATTCTGGGAAAAACATCCCGACAGCCAAAGTCCGCTTTCCAGGTGGTATAAGGTTGTAAGCAATAGTGAGTTTGGTAGTTTCAATGAACTGCGCGCCGCATTCCCATCTGCCGATAAAGTAGGTGACTTGATCGTTTTCAACATCGGCGGGAACAAATACCGCTTGATTACTTCGATACACTTCAATCGCGGAAAGGTTTATTTGCGCCACATCCTCACTCACCCGGAATATGCCCGAGGAGCATGGAAACGATGACACTAATAACCCAAGAAACTCAGAAACACTGGCAGGCCATCCAGCCTATCTTTTCGATCCGTAACGAGCAGGAGTATGACCAAGCCGTAGAGCGTCTCAATGACTTGATTGACGAGGTCGGCACGGATGAAACCCATCTACTATACGATCTACTGGATACCCTCGGCACATTGGTTCATGCCTATGAAGAGCAACACTATCTGATGCAAGAGTGCAGCGGCGCGGAAATGCTGCGGTTTTTCATGGATGAGCATGATCTTGTTCAAACCGACTTACCGGAACTGGGGTCTCAGGGGGTGATCTCGGAAATCCTAAGTGGCAAACGGGAACTCAATACGCGCCAAATTCGCCTGTTAGCGCAGCGCTTCAACGTATCACCTGCTGTGTTCTTATAGATCATGGTTTACAAACAACTCCAACCTAAGGAATCGGGCTAAAAACTTGAGAGCGCAACTCATTTTCAGTATTTGATTGTTCCTGACGAGTTCAAATCGCCCAATTGACGCTAACCCAACGAGTGGGGTTTGTATTTGAAACAACTTTCATCTGGATTTATAGTATCCAAGGCTTCGACAGCCTCAAACTCTTCATCCAATTCCTGGGGCGAATAATCTATGTAAGCAATGCCTCGTGTACGCAATAAATCCAGAAACTCAATTCTAGTTATGCTTAACAATTTGACAGCCTTGCCGGATGAAATGAATCCATCTGTATACAAAGAAAGGACAAGCCACTCATTGATATTTCGCTGCACTTTGTCTTGGCTGATGCCAAATTTTGCTAGGTCGGGTAGAACGCGTACTTCGAACCCAATCTCACTCATCGTTCGCTCCTTTAGCAGTGAAATAACCGTACCTCAATAATCCATATTCTGTCTACTCATTTTTTGATGCTTAGCTTCACAATCTTAGTTGGTTATTTCCAGATTCGTTATACGAACTTAAATTCCCTCCTTCAGATAACTTCTACGATCTCGAAATTACTGTATTGAGTCGTTTTCTAGATTTTGGTGACGGAGAAAGGCGATTATACGCACTAGATTTATCAGCTTTTTTGTGTGCTGTTACCAAAGGAAATGCAAATACTCCGTGATGTTTTTGAACCTTTGAGTTTATCATTCTTATCCCAGATCCCCCCGCGAAGAAATTTAGCTACCAAATATCGGGGAACAGTGATTGTAAACCTGCTTCGAGGTCAGGCAGGATTGTTATGAACCATTCATTACAACGCTGGCAGCGATCCTGTCTCTCTCAAAGAAACCCTTGCAACTCGGAAAGCGATGTTTCTGACAGCCATTGCTCGATAGGTAGGATTTTTTGGCTGTTCTTATATTTGTTATAAACATGCCTTAGTTCTAGGGAGCCAGCAGCCAGCTCCTCAGGTTCCTTATGGAGCAGGATCAGGGTATTGTCTTCATCTCTGGCAAGCCAATTCTGCAGCTGAAAATTTATCGGTATATCTCCCCAGCCATATCCAGACATAATCATAATATGGTCATTATGAAGCGCCTGCAGCAAGCGGTAATGCTGGTCTGCGAAAATGCCCCTGTTGTACAAATTTACTTTGCCTACGCCCGTCAAAAAGTTCGGGACCAGCCGGATATCTTTAATTGGCTCTCTATTACGATTTCTCCATTGGGTCGGGTCGTTGTCAGTGATCATCACTGGTTGGATAACATGGCTGCCAGCTTGATTCCACCAACTAATCGATCCATGAATCTTGATAAGGCGAAGATGAGCATCATTGGAGAATTTATCTTCAAACCAACGAATATCTCCGTCGGGACTACCGAAGCCATCTGTAAATTCTAAATTGTTTTCTGTCAGTATCTGTTCAACAAGTGTGTCGTGGTTTAGCGTGACAATATTCAGCTTTGAAATTTTGGCGAGTTCGACTACCAGATCAAGTCCTTCGATTTCGGTTGCATGCAAAAGGTCGGAAACTTTCTGCTCAATATACCTTCTTGCCTCAATGGCCAGTTTATGCAGATCGACAGCCTGTTCAATTTTTGTCCTTCCCTTGAGAAATGATCTGCCCCTTCTTCGCAAAAGGTCCGCGAAAGATTCTACAGTCACATCCGCTCTGAGCCCTTCGCCATTTATCACGATTTGATCAACCAGATAGAACAAATCTTCATAGGTTGTTTCTAATCGAAAAACCTGTCCGGTGTATCCGTATCGACCTGAACTATCTTTGAATGGGGCAGAGTTTTTCAAATAATCCATATCTAACTCAATGAGCAGGTTAAAGAGCTTCAGCAATCTAGAATGGCTGTCCATCCTAAGCAACTCATCTCTAATTTCTGAGACATTCGGCAAATTTGATTCTAATGACACACCAGATCCAAGAAATAAAATCATGATAATCCTACATTTGCACAATTAATATTTCCTTCAACGGCGGAGGAAAAATCAACTTCAATAATTGGATCAGCCCACTTTGAGTATCCCCATCTCCATAGGCAAAGATTATATCGGATAAGCCATCAATCCAGCCCGCATAGCCCCCTCGACGGTACCGTCTACTTCACCAGATCCAGGGAAGAACCATTCTTCGGGGTCATAGCCGTTATCCGAATATTTGTAGATGGCGAAGCCCCAGTTATCCATCGCGCCGTTGTAGGTCAAGCGACAAATAGGGCTTGGCTCACCGTATTCGTTGCGCTTCAGGTTGAGGTGTTTTCCCCGGTACTGGGCTGAGTAAGCAATGCCTGAATTCTTGAAGGTTATCCGATTGAAGTTGGCAACAATGGCTTCGACCTCGGTGCGTACTTCGTTGGGGATAGCTGGTTTACGTGCCATGCTGATATTCTTTCTAGCAACTAGCTAACGATATTGGGTTGAGTTTATTTGGTTTGTGAAATTAGATTAAATATCCCTAATCTAAAAACTCGTGTGGTACATCATCCGGCAAATAATTATCTGGGCAGGTGATCCGATAATCCTCGTTAATCAGATAAGTTTGCCATTCTTGCCAAGTCAAATTGCGGTTAATGCGCTGACATGCTATTTCTTTCCATATTTCAGGATCCACATCCCAAATAATAATCTCACCATACTCACTACCACTTGTCAAAACACTGCCATCAGGGTTAAATACTACAGAATAAACCCGACCTGTGTGCCCAATCAAGGGTTCTCCCAACTGCTGCCCCGTTTCCACATCCCACAAGTGGATAGTACCATCATTACTTCCACTCGCCAAAATGTGCCCATCAGGGCTGAAGGCCACACTGTTAACCCCAATGATATGCCCCGTCAATGGCTTTCCCTGCGACTGCCACGTTTCTACATCCCACAAACGGATCTCACCAGCGATATCGCTGCTCGCCAAAAAACGCCCATCGGGACTAAACGCCAGGCTGAGCACAGAAGCGGTATGCGCCAGTATGGGCTCTACTAGCAATTGGCCGCCCTCGACATCCCACAAGCGGATTTCTCCCTGCATACATTGGAAATCAATGATTTTATCCGTACAGCCGCCACTGGCCAAAATGCGTCCATCAGGACTGAAGGAGACACTATTCACACCACCACCATGGCTCATGGATGAATCTCCCAGTGGCTGGCCCGTTTCAACATCCCACAAGCGGATGGTATCATCATTACTCCCACTGACTAAGATTCGCCCATCAGGGCTGAAGGCCACGCTATTGACATAACCAGTATGCCCCGTTAACGGCTCGCCCAATGACTCCCCGCTTGCCACATCCCACAATCGGATGGTATCGTCACTACTGCCACTGGCCATTAAGCGCCCATCTGGACTAAAAGCCACGCTGTTAACCCAAAAGGTGTGGTCCGGCAACAGCTCTATTGGCGGCTGCCCGTTCTCTACATCCCACAATAAGATCGTTTGATCATTTCCCCCACCCCCGCTGGCTAATGTGCGTCCATCGGGACTGAAGGCCATACTTTTTACATCGCCACTATGCCCGACTAACGGTTCTCCCAACAACCGCGCACCTCCCAGATCCCACAAGCGGACTGTGTGATCATCACCGCTGCTTGCTAAAATCCGTCCATCTGGACTGAAGGCCAAACTTTGGACATAGGATGTATGAGCGTTCAACACTGCTTCCAGCAGCTGCCCGCTTTCCACATCCCACAGGCGGATTTCTCCTCGCACACATTGGTTTCCGATATATAGCTCACTACAAGCACCACTCGCTAATACGCGTCCATTGGGACTGAAGGCAAAACTATTTATCCAACCGGTATGCCCCCCTAATAGTTCGCCGACGGGCTGCCCACTTTCCACATCCCATAGGCGGATTTCTCCTTGTACACATTGGTAATCCTCATCGAACTCACTACAGGCGCCACTCGCAAGTATGCACCCATCGGGACTAAAGACTAAACCTAAGACCCAGTCTGTATGCCCCGCTATCGGCTCGCCCACTGGCTCACCTGTCTCTACATCCCACAACTCAATGTTTCCATCAGAATCACCACTGGCCATTAAACGCCCATCTGGGCTGAAGGCCACACTGCCCCAGAAAATATTTGCCGGTAAGGGTTCGCTCAAGGTTTGCCCACTATATACATCCCACAAGTAGAGCGAAGCATCAGAGCCCCCGCTTGCCAAGGTATGCCCATCGGGACTGAAAACTAACTTGAAAACAAAGGCTTCATGTCCCATCATGGGTTCTCCCAGCGGCTGCTGGCTGGCCACATCCCACAAGCGAATTTCTCCCTGCACGCAGAGCTGATCAACGTCTTTCTCATGGCAGGCTCCGCTGGCAAGTATGCGCCCATCCGGACTAAACGCTAAGCTGTAGACACTGCTGTTATGCCCGGTCAATGGCTCTCCTAAGGGCTGCCCGCTTTCGATGTCCCACAACCGAACCGTGCCAGCCTCACTGCCACTGGCCAAGATGCGCCCATCTGGACTAAAGGCCACGCTCAAGACATTCGATGTATGGCCGGACAGATGCTGGTTCAGTTTTGGGTTGCTTTGAATGGTTGTTAATAAGCTGTTGAGCGAAGAAAAACTATTTTTTGTGTTATGACCTTCGATGGCTAATAAGACCGCAAGATCAAATTCCGTTTCTAAAAATGTACTCGACATGGCTGCCAATTGCCCGGCCAGGGCTTCCTGAAAGCGTCTTTCTGCTTCTTGCCCATTCAGATAAGCCATGATGCCTAAAACGACAGAAATGATCAAAGCAATTGAAGCGCCAATTAAAAGATTTCTTTGACGCCGGTTGGTGTCCTGTCGGCTGTTTAATATATATTCTGTTTGTAATTCAGTCGGCGTGGGTTCTTTTTCAGCGCTGGCAGCTAGCCAGGTTTCGGCGACTTTAAGATCATCTCTTTGTAGCAAAAAACTGTTGTTGCGATCGTTGTCTTCCCATTCACGGGCCCGTATCAACAGCCGGGTATGCTCGGCAACCCACTCAAGATTGGTTTTTATTGCCTCGATCAGTTCTTCAAAAGCTTGATTGAAATCATCACTTTTTCTAAAAAAAATCCAATTGAGCGCTGAGATCTCGGGTAAAAGCTTTTGCTCGGTCGGCTCTCTCAACATAATTGGAATGATGCGTTTATGGTGTTTTATTGCGTATTCAATTTCTTCTTGGCATACTTCTGAGGCGATCGAGTCTGGACTGATCACAAAGACAAAGGTGTCGGCGCTTTCAATGCCCGCTTGAACTTCTTTCATCCAAACGGCACTTTTGGGTATATCAACCCAGTCAATCCAGGCTTCTTGCCCCGTTTCTTCTAAAGCGGTGTGAAGCCGGGTAGCGAAATTGCTATCCTGCCGTGAATAGGAGATGAATACCTTAGATTTTATTGCCATGACAACTTTCTGAAGGATTAATCCATTCTTGTTTGTTCATGACGATCACTCAATATAATTAGATTTCAAATACAGCTCTTCAACTTTTTGTCTTGCCCAGGGAGTACGACGTAAAAACTTCAAGCTAGATTTGATGCTGGGATTATTGCGAAAGCATTGGATGGGGATGCGCCTTCCAAGTTTATCCCAACCGTATTGCTCAACCAGGTGATTCAGCATCATTTCAAGCGTGATGCCATGCAAGGGATTGTTGGGTTGCAGGTTTGCCATCACACCTCTCCCTGAAATACCGACTTCAACCGCTGATGTAGTTTTGTTATCTTCATTTCCAAATAGGGCAATTACGCCAATCTTCAGAGAACCCCATAGATCGGGTTGGTATCTCGGGATATTCAGCCAGTAGTTGATCGAATTTTACCTGCCAGTTATTGTTGGGTTCAATATATTTCATCAAATACTGAATTAGTGTGAGCACTGTGTATGTTCGTCGGTTGTCTAGTCTATTTGGAATGTACCATTCAGGGTGGTGGCGCTGGTCGGGTATTTTGGGACGGATGGGAATTTGCCGATTCCAAAGCCGGGCATGGTGAGCACAAGCATTGCGGATGAAGTTAAGTGTGTGCAGCCAGGATTCCATTACCGGTGGATATAAATCAAAGTCTCGCGATAATTTCTGCTGCTCACTTCGGTGTAAAAATCGGAAGAACGTGTACAACTGCCCAAAAGTCATCACCTCGGCTGCAATCCATAAGGGTAAGTGTTTCTCGCTGGTATATTTTCCCCAAAAACGACTTACGAATTCTTCCCGGCTGTTCTTTTCGCCGATTTTAATTTCTCTCAATAAGCGCTTGAAATCAGAATTTGAAAACTTGGGACCGAAATTATGTTGCTGGCAATAACCAAAGGGGCCATAGCGCAACGTAAAGTGCTCAACCATCCGGGTTCGCAATATGGCAACTTCGATATGTTCAATGGCATCCATTATCAGTAATCGTAATTGACGGTCAAACGTATATCGCCGCCATATTTTCTCGAAAGTTATATTGGGTGCAAAATGTTCATCTCCTGTACTCGAGTCAATTCGCTTGAAAGGATACCAATAGGCGCTCAAACGATAATAATTTACAGAGCTCAAGTGTTGGGTGAGGGTCGCTTTGTCAACCCCCAACAGACCACGATTGATAAGTCGTTCTGCTTGTTGTTCAAAGGTAAGAGGTGGCTTTGCGTAACGCATCATTCATCATCAAAAAAAACCCGCCACATTTGAGCGTGCCAGTGGCAGAGGCTTGGCGGGTATACTGCTTCTATTGTAACGAAAATAGCACGATTGTCAATCACAATTTTACGATCACATTTATATACGGATTCTACAATTATCTCTTCAGTCATCATATATTATTTTCTACTCCCCCTCACCCTACTCATCCACAATCGACTCAAACTACAACAATTCCAACTCCAGGTTCTCCACGATCTCCTGGGCTAACACATCGGGATCGGGTAAATTTTCAGTATCTTCCAGGGACTCATCCTTCAACCAGAAAATATCCATACTGACCTTGTCGCGCTGCATGATCTCATCAAATGTGAAGGCCTTGAATTGCTTGGTTTCTTCTCTTTGGTGACGATTCTTCGGGGTTTAGCATTGGATGAAATCTCTCAGATCAGTGTAGAGCATGGAGTTATTCTTCAGGGTGAAGTTCATATTAGTTCGTAGGATGTAGGTCCAGCCTTATCCGTCCAGGCTTGCTGGCTACCGATTATCTTGTCCTCAGAATTGAAATCATCAGCATTTCTATGGCTCTAATATGGGCACACTGCGATTTCTCTCCAAGTAAGAGATATCTTCCTTATGGCAAGCTCTCGCAGGCCCAATTATCACCATCATCCAAGTTGTGCACATCGCCATTGCCCAAACCCTGGCAGTATTCGAAACAAGCTTGGGCTTCACTCTGCGTACGAAAAGTATCGCAATTACGGGTATCTGCCCAGCAGGTGCAGGGTGGTTCGCCGGGAGCTGGAGAGGGCCAGGGAGTATTCGTAGGTTTCCACATCCCAGCAGGGGAAAGTTGTGCCTGATTCTGAGCGTACTCGAAGATATCTGAACAGGTTCCCGCCGAGGTTCCATGTTCAGCATAAGCAAAACCCTGGCGTATCAATTCATGGTTTACGAAAGTATTACCGACAAACACGTAGCGCTGTAAATACTCGTTAGCATCTTGACCGTTTTTACCGCTGACTAGCGTAACCCATTGATCAACCACCAATTCGACACTCTTATAATGGGCATATATCCCAAAATAGTCTTCCTTCTCGGGCACGCTGATTCCAAGATATTGCACCAGGAAAATATCTCCTGCTATGCGTACTTTGAGCGTTGCGCCATCAATCGCCTCAACGACATAGGCCTTTTGGCGAAGCGTACCTTTAGGAACACAATCTGCTTCGACTATGGCTGGCAATGTCACAGCGGGTGTCATCGTCAGGGATGGTGTGAGGGTGCTCGTTAGAGTTTGGGTAATCGTCCCCGTCGTAGTGGGGGTAGCCGAAAAAACTAACGTTAGCGTGGGAATATCTGTTGAGCTGGGAGAAGGTGAGTTTGTGGTTGTAGGCGGCTCCAGCGTCTCGGTTGGTGTTTCTATCAGGGTATTTGCATTCGTTGGGGAAACAAAAATAGCACTTATTGTTGGGTAATCTCCAAATTGGTAGGTGACAGCCAAAACTGTGATAATTACACTAATGGTGGCGATAATCCAACCATATTTTCTAATAAATTTCTGCGCTCTGAGTTTAAAGGGTAGCTTCAAAGATGATTCTACCTCAATATCAGTTCCTCCCTTGATCGCATTAACTAGCTTTTCTACCTGATCTGCCGCATTTGATTTTTCTCGAATATCCGTCCATTGTGAATTGATCAATTCAATGGGTATCGCATTGCTTTCGTCCCCACTTGCCAATATGGGGTAGATTTTTACGCCCTGGGCAATTGCATAACCCAACTCTCTCTTTACCCATTTTGATTTGTACGAACGGGGCGATAGAATTACAACCATTCCGGTTGCGGATCTTATTGCCTCTTCTATCGTAGTTTTCCATGATTCTGTTCCAGGGGTCAGTCCCTCGTCCGTCCATACTGTAATATCATATTTATCGAGTTCTTTTCGGACTCGCTTCATAACCGCTGCGTCAGCGCGACTGTAGCTTAGGAAAATATGGGCACCCCTACTTTCACTATTGGATGTAAGTTCTTCTTTATTGTCCGCTCTCACCATGAGTAATTTAGTTATCTCCCTCACGTACCGATAAGCATTCTCGCCACTGCTTCAAAACTGCCACATGTTCTGGATTTATCATCAATTATTCCTCACCAATTTCCTCCCCCAACTCCTCCACAATTGACTCAAACTGCATCAGCGCTGACTCCAGATTCTCGACGATCTCTTGAGCCAGCACGTCTGGATCGGGGAGATTCTCGGTATCTTCCAGAGACTCGTCCTTGAGCCAGAAGATGTCCATGCTGACCTTGTCGCGCTGCATGATCTCTTCGTAAGTGAAGGCTTTAAAGCGTTCGGACTCTTCCCTCTGGTGACGATTCTCCGGATTGTAGCACTGGATGAAATTTTCCAGATCGGTATAACGCATGGGGCTGGTCTTGAGAGTGAAGTGCTTGTTGGTGCGCAGATCGTAGATCCAGACCTTCTCCGTCCAGGCCTGCTCGCGACCGGGTTTCTTCTCGAAGAAGAGCACATTGGCTTTGACCCCCTGGGCGTAGAAGATACCGGTGGGCAACCGCAGCAAGGTGTGCACATCGAAGCCATGAAGTAACCTGCGACGAACTGTCTCGCCGGCGCCGCCTTCAAAGAGCACGTTGTCGGGGACAACTACCGCTGCACCCCCATTGATTTTCAGCAGGGTGGCAATATGCTGCACGAAGTTGAGCTGCTTGTTACTGGTGGTGGCCCAGAAATCGTTGCGTTCGTAACTGAGAGCTGATCTGTCAGCCTTACCCTCACCATTGACGATGGTGATGCTGCTCTTCTTGCCAAAGGGGGGATTAGTGAGCACCATATCGAAGCGTTGACCTGGATCGGAGATCAAGGAATCGTTGACTTCAACGGGGGACTCGTCACCCGAAATACCATGCAGATACAGATTCATCACGCACAGCCGGGCGGTGTTATCAACAATCTCCCAGCCCTTGAAGGTTTGGTTGCGCAAATCCTGCTTTTGCCCCCGATCCAAATCGAAGTTATTGGAAACGTAATCGTGCGCGGCCAGGAAGAAACCGCCCGTGCCGCAGGCTGGATCGCAGATGGTCATCCCAGGCTGAGGTCGCATGACTTCGACCATGGCCTTGATCAAGGGGCGCGGGGTGAAGTACTGTCCGGCGCCGCTCTTAGTGTCTTCAGCGTTCTTTTGCAGCAGACCTTCGTAGATCTCACCCTTGATGTCGATATCCAACCCCATCCAGGTTTCTTCATCGATCAGGGCGATCAGGCGCTTGAGTTTGGCGGGGTCCTGGATGCGGTTCTGGGCTTTGCGGAAGATCACTCCCAACATGCCCTTGCTTTTTCCCAATTCGATCAGGGTTTCACGGTAGTGCGTTTCTAAATCTCCGCCGTCGCGGGATGTGAGCGCCGGCCAGGCTTGTTCTTCAGGAATAATCGACGGTTTGCGAGAAGGCGGCTTGGTTTGCTCATCGGCCATTTTCAGGAAGAGCAAGTAGGTGAGCTGCTCGACATAATCACCGTAGCTGACGCCGTCATCTCGCAGAACGTTGCAGTAGTTCCACAGGCGTTGGACGATGGTAGCGGATTCACTCATTTACTTCTCCCATTTTTGCACCTCAGTGCAATAAAGTATGTACTTGTTGTTTCTCGAATGTAATTACTGACACCATTACCATTAATGACTATCTCAATCAAAGTATGTCGAAGGATGATTCCTAAGACTGCGACCAGAAATTCTCCAGGTGATCTTGTATCTCGCTTTCGCTCTGTATCACTTGACATCTTCGCCAATGTTCGGGAACCAAACGGCGGTATCGAGCATGGGTAAAGCGCTCATCAATCAATACAATGATACCCCGATCGGTCTCCGTGCGTATTAGCCGACCAGTTGCCTGCAGCACTCGATTGAAACCAGGATACTGATACGCATATGCAAAACCACTGCCGTTGTGCTTGTCAAAATACCCTTTGATCAGGTCTCTTTCAAAACCCAGTTGTGGCAATCCAACCCCCACCACCACTGCCCCAATCAAGCGCTCTCCCACCAAGTCGATCCCCTCGCCAAAAATCCCACCCATGACCGCAAAACCGATCAG
Source organism: uncultured Anaerolineales bacterium (assembly GCA_964560795.1). Classification (GTDB taxonomy): domain Bacteria; phylum Chloroflexota; class Anaerolineae; order Anaerolineales; family UBA11858; genus NIOZ-UU35. The sequence goes on from CAZLNX010000073.1 coordinate 12,480, forward strand.
CGTTTCCGAGTTATCCGTTGAAAACTGAGCCAGGAAAGTTTCGCGCTCTTTTTCCGTCATGCCCCGGTCTTGGATCAACAACTGCCCTTCTGGCAGTCGCTCTTTGATCAATTCAAGCACTGCTGTCATATATGCATAGGATGGGAAGAAAACCAGATAGTTCCCCATCTGTGCACCGCAAATTGTTTCTATCAACGAGGCAATTGGAGCATAGGAATCCGCTCTCTGACGATATTTGGTCGATATCCGGTTATGAATCAGCAGGTTGACGTTCTCCACTGGGAAAGGGGAGCGGAAAGCCCGCGCGGGATGATCCGTTGAGCCTGTCAAGAGTTTCTTGAAATAATCTAAGGGTAGGAGTGTTGCTGAAAAAAATATCGTCGCCTGGCTGCGTTCCAGCGGGGCAACTAACATGGGAGCAGGGTCCAGACAGAACAGCTTGGCTTTGAGATCAGCCTTGCCCCGACGTTCAAAGTACGAGACATAGAAAGTGTCGAAATACTCAGCCGTGCGTAGGTAGTTGTTGCATGAGAAATAAAAATCCAGCAATTCCTGCCGAAATTCTGTAGGCTGGTTTTTAACCAGCCAATCTTCTGCCTTTTGGCTGAATTCCCAGATAGCCTTGAGCAGCTTTTCTGGGGGTTCGTGCTCAACCAACGCATCCAGGTCTTCAGCCTGACAAGCTTTGCGTTTCTCAAGCAAGAAATTGTTGATTGCGCTCAGTTTTTTAACCAGTACCGGCAAATGTCCTTTTAGTGCACGGCGCAGCCCCAAAACCGTCTTCTTGTCTAGTTCGGCGGAATACATTGACCGTGCCCGATCTGGCAAGTTGTGGGCCTCATCGATCAGGAAGATATAGGAATCCGTGCTGAAGTCGAAAAAGCGGCGCAAATATACACGCGGATCAAATGCATAGTTGTAATCGCAGATGATGCAGTCCATCCACAGTGCCAGGTCCAGCGAAAATTCAAAAGGGCAGATTTCGTATTCGCGTGCAAGCTGTTCGATCCTTGGCCGGTCAAAAGCGTCATGCTGGTCGATTTCGGCTAACGCCGTTTTGACCTTGCCGAAATAATTGCGCGCAAAAACACATTCATCGGGGTCGCAATTGACCGGTGGGCAAAAACAGATTTTCTCTTTGGCCGTCAGGGTCACGCTCTTGAATTGCAGGCCAGCCTGACGCATATCATCCAGGGACTCTTCGGCCACCAAACGCCCAGGGGTTTTGGCGGTCAGGTAAAAGATTTTGTCAGCAAATCCCTGCGCTATGGCTTTCACCGCCGGGAAAAGAGTGGCAATGGTTTTGCCCACACCCGTAGGTGCCTGGGCATACAAACGGTCATTAGCCCGTATGTTCTTGTAGACTGCTACCGCCATATCTCGCTGTTCTGGGCGGTAATTGTCATAAGGAAAATCGAGTGCCTGGATTGATTGATCGCGCTGCATCTGTCGCTCACGGACTTTACTAAACCAAACCAGGTAGGACCTGGTCAACGCGTTGAAAAAAGCTTCCAGCTCATCTGCTGTGAAATCTTGCTCGAAGGTTTTTTCTCCCTTGCTGTCCAACTGGTAGTAGGTCAGATGAATGCTAACTTCGCTTAGATTTTCCTGCTGAGCAAGCATATGGGCATAACATTTTGCCTGCGCCCAATGCAGCGGATTGTGATCTTCACTGAGCAAGTCCAGTGGCAACGTGGTTGTTTTGATCTCTTCGATGATGACCGGTTTCTGATCCGCAAACAAACCATCAATCCGCCCCCGAATTTCCATGGGCAAATCTCCGGCTTCCACCAGCAGAGAAATCTCCACTTCAGTTTGGTAACCTTCAGGGCGCGCATCCTGCACCCGCTTATGCCCCCGTGTTCCAGCCTGGGCGCGATCTCGCGTTTGAAATACACCTGGAGATAAATCACCCGACTGGAGAACAAATTCCACCAGGCTGCGGACAGAGACGCTATCAATTAGATGAGTTTCACTCAGCGGTGTAGGTTCGGGGGGCATTGCGGACTGATAAATACTGTGTAGGGAGTGATTGATCGGCTCTTTTTTGGTTATGTCGACAACCAACAGCTAGCACTAAGCAGTAGTTCCACAGGCGTTGGATGATGGTTGCGGATTCGTTAGTCATTTGCGTTTGCCCCTTCTCCGACGACGGGCCTTCTTGGGTGGATCATCTTGAGTATCGTTCTTTTTGCTGTCTTCCTCTATTTGCTGCTCTAATGCTTTCAAAGCAGCCTGAGACTCTTGATAAGCTTCCCACTCTTTTTCTGTGTCTTTCATCCAGCGGAATCGCAGGGGCGGAGTCAACCTTTCTTCTAGCAGACCAATTTCAATTTGAAAATCTTCAAAATCCCCCATAATTGTAATATCCACATTTCCTGATGCGAAGGCTTGTTCAACGAGTGAAACCGCTTCTACCGCTTTGAGATCAACCAAATAAGAGATGAGAAAACCATTGAATTCGGCATCGTTGGTCCGGAAATTTTCTAAACTATTTGTCAACACCTGCTTACACTCTCTGCGGCTTTCCGGGTGGTGCTTGAACACTTCTGTCAGACCGTGGGCCGCCGAGATTGAAGCCCAAGATCTTCTCTCCGGACTGGATAGGTAGCCCTTCAGCGCGGGAATGGATGCTGGGCCAATCATTCCCAATACATCAGGGATCTCTTCGCCTATCCAGTCGCTGTCGTACTCTTCGTTTTCATGGATCAAGAAAATAAGCGTGTCGATGGCTTCTTTGGCTTGGAGCTGCCCTAAAGCGCGCCAGGCATGGATAGGCGTATATCCCTGCTCATCATCGTATTGATCTCCATACCAAAAGGATTGAGTATAGCGGATGACCCGGAGCAAATCGGGGATGTGCTCGGATGTTATCCCGAACACCAGGTAGTCTGGCCATTGGCGGCCTCGAGCCGCATTTTCGCCCAGTAAGAAGAGTTCTTGCACGGGTTCAGAGAGATTATCAAAGAGTGAATCGTTCATAGTTCAAAATCCTTCAAACCAGCTTCCCCTCAAACGCTCGTTTGAGAATCGACTGCCGCAGCTGCTCGGACCGCGCCAACGCCTGATCGAGTTCTTTTTCGATTTCGTCGGCCACCGACAACCGGCGTTCGACCATCTCAACAATTCGTTGCTGTTCTTTGATAGGCGGGAGTCTCATTGGCATTGCAGAGAGACGTGTAGCTCCAAGATGGTGAATACCAACACCTTTGGCTATATGTCCAAAGCGACCAGTTTTTGCATCTGAAAGAAAATGTACATAAAGGAATGTTGGTATAGGGCCTAAAGAGCGAACACGAATAATAGTATTTTGGAAACAGCAATCTTCTATTTGCCCCTTCCAAACGGCAGGTTTACCTACTTCTGATCGACTTCCAGATGCTTCATTGACAAGTACATCATTAACTTCCAAGCGATAAGTCTCAAAGTCACTTGGCGGAAAATTCATTTCCATAACATCGGACAAATCAAATCCATCCCAAGTTATGTTAGCGGCTCGCAAGTAAGGTCTCATATATGGACCAGTATGATGTTTTGGTGATCTTTGTCGCCCAAGATTTACAACTCCAATTTGTTCAACACTTGCCCACACCCAACCATCTGGCAGCTCTGGCAGGTCTTCGGTATCGGGCGGGGGGGGTTCTTTGTACTTTGCCTGCCACTTATCGTTCTTGGGCTCTTTGCCTTTGGCACGTAACTTGGCGAGTTCTTCCGCCTCCCACTTCGTCCGGCGCTCGGACAGGATGCGGGCTAGCAGCTTCTTGGCTGGCTCCAACTCTGACTGGTGAGCGACACGCCACTCGCGGGTCAGCTCGCCTTCGACGGCGGATTTGAGCACCGCCTGCCGGTAGCGCTGGAGTTGGGCTTTGGCCGCCTGCAGCTCGGCGACGCCGGCTTCCAATAGGGTGAAGAGTTCTTCGATCTTGGCGACTATGCATTCCTGTTCTGGGAGTGGGGGAAGGGGGAACTCAAGTGTAAGAAGCTGTTTCTTTGTAATGCCAGAGATTGTAGTTCCCCGACTTTTCGACTGAAATTCACGAGCCGCCCAAGATAAATAGTAGAGAGCATAACCTGGTAAAACTTTGTCAGTCGGTAATAATCCTTGTGAATCTTGGCTGAAACAGATATCCGTATCTGCCAATGCAACTTTCCCCAGACTAACTCTGGTTACAACGATAATGCTTCCCCTTGGAACAAGATTAGTTGCCGAATTTTCAATACCTGATTGAGTAACTGTTCTTTCAGGCCGAATATCTTTCAAGCCATGAATATTCGCACTGGTTATCCAAGGAATATCCCCTCCCCAATACTCTTTTACTTTGGTAGATGGCGTTCCACCAGATAGAACTTTATAAATTTCCCCAACAGTTGAAAGTACCCATCCCTTTGGGTATCCGTTATTATCCGTCATCCTAGCCCACCAACACCTGTGTCAACTCATCCAGAATGCCGTCCAACTCGGCCCCAAAGAGTTCATAGACCTTGATCGCCCCACCCTTCTGGTTGAAAGGCACTTCTTCGAAATCATCCATCTCGATGGTCACGCTGGCGGCGATATGCTCCTTGATCATCTCCAACCAGGCCAACTGCTCCTCGCTGAACTGCCGGCTGGCTTCACGTTGATCCAGGATCCAGTTCTTATAGCGCTCATCCACCGTCAACGGGAAAGGCTCCAGGGTCTCCGATTGTGCCAGCGCAAAACGCACTAAAGAGATGATGTCGGTCAGCAGGCGGCTGGTTTCGGCATCCCGCACGCGAGCCTTATCGAGATGCTCGTAAGCGCGCCACAACTCTTCCGGCGTGAGATGGTAAGGCGGCAGCTTGATGGCCTCGGCCAGTTCTCTAACCGCCTGGTAGGTCAGCCGCCGCTGTCCATAGGGCTGGCTGTACAGGATCTGTAGGGCGGTCAGCTCGTCCTTGTTGGTTTCAATAAATTCCTTGAAGCTGGCCACCTTACGCCGGGCCTGGTCTTCCACAAAACCGATATCGACAATCTCATCCTTGCTGATGGTGTCGATGACCTGCTCGCTGCGCTGCTGGATGCTCACCAGGAGCGTCCGCAGGTCGGCGTTGTCGAAGGGCGCGCAGGCTTTCTGGATCAATTCGTCCTGGGCCTGTTGGATTAACTCCGGGGTAGCGCCCCCTAACTCGGCCTGAGCATACTCCAGGTGGACGTCTGGGTCGACGGTGTCTAACAAGGCATGGACCAGCCCTTTGAGCGGGATCCCGCCCGAGTGAGTCTGGATGGTCTCGCTTTCTTTGGGGGTGATACTCCTATCCAAGCGCGCCAGCCGTCCCGCCAGGGATTCCAATGAATCTGCATCCCGCACCCCCATGGCCACCCGTTGGAGCAGCTTATCAAAGGGCACGTGCTTCTTATGCTCCAGGGGACGCGTGTCAGTCTTGTCGCTCTCACAAACCCCCACGGCATCGACAATGACAAAATGGGTCTTGTGACCGGCATCGGGAGTCACCGCAGTCAGGTCAGTATCCGAGATGACGCGCGTGCCGCGGCCCTTCATCTGCTCGAAATAACCCTGCGAGCGGATCATGCGCAGGAAGAGCAGGCACTCCAGGGGCTTGATATCGGTGCCGGTGGAGATCATATCCACGCTTACGGCGATGCGCGGGTAATAGGCGTTGCGGAAGCTGGCGATCAGGTCTTCGGTCTTCTCGCCGGTGGTGCGGTAGGTGATCTTCTTGCAGAACTCGTTGCCCTTGCCAAACTCCTGCCGGATGATCTCGACGATATCTTCAGCGTGGGAATCATCCTTGGCAAAAACCAGCGTTTTGGGCACTTCCTCACGGCCGGGGAATATCTCGCTAGAGAGCCGCTCTTTGAAGGCGCGCACCACGGTGCGGATTTGATCGGTGGCTACCACATCCCGGTCGAGCTGACTGGGGTCGTATTCCAGGTCTTCGTCGAGCTGATCCCAACGCACGGCGCGGGTCTTCTTGTCGCGCTTATCGACATAGTGACCGGCATCTACGGTTTCCCCTTCGGTGGTGATGCGCGTGCGTATTTGATAGACTTCGTAGCCGACATTGACTCCATCGGCGACTGCGCGTTCGTGAGTGTACTCGGTGACCAGGTTCTGCTCGAAGAAGCCCAGGGTGTGCTTGGAGGGCGTGGCGGTCAGGCCGATCAGGAAAGCGTCGAAATACTCCAGCACCTGGCGCCACAGGTTATAGATCGAGCGGTGGCACTCGTCGGTGATGATGAAATCGAAGCTCTCGATGGGGATATCGGGGTTGTATTCTACGGCTTTGGGTTCTTCTTGGCCGCTCAAGTCCAACTCGAACATGGAAGGTTCTTCGTTCTCTTCTTCGTAGTCAGTGCCCTTGAGCATCGAAAACAGCCGCTGGATGGTGGTGATGGTCACTTTGCAGACCGGATCGATTACGTTTGCCGTTAGTCGCTGGACGTTATAAAGTTCAGTAAACAAACGTCCGTCATCGGGCGTGCGGTAGGATTGAAATTCACGCAGGGTCTGCTTGCCCAAGTTGTTGCGGTCGACTAGAAAAAGCACCCGTTTGGCGCCGGCGTGCTTGATCAGCCGGTACACGGAGCTGACGGCGGTGAAAGTCTTGCCGCTGCCGGTGGCCATCTGGATCAGGGCGCGCGGCTTGTTCTGGGCGAAAGACCGCTCCAGATTGGTGATGGCTTCTATCTGAGCGTCCCACAGTCCTTCATTAATAAGGGGATATTTTTCGGGCATCTCCCGCAGCCGGGCACGCAATGTCGGAGCACGATCTATCGTGCCCGTACCTTCGTTGAGCCATTCCTGTAACGTCTCTGGCCTGTGGAAATGGAAGACGCGCCGCGAGCGGTAGTCGGGGTCGCGCAGGTCGACGAAGAGTGTCTCCACCCCGGTGCTCTCATAGCTGAGGGGCAGCGGCAGCTCAACGTGGGGAATGTCGGAAGGGAAGCTAGTCATATACCTGGCGGACTGCTCGAAGACTCCCCGGAGAGTCGTCCCTGCCGGTTTGGCCTCCACCACGCCCACGGCTACCCGATCCACGAAAAGCACATAATCTGCCGGTCCGCTGGCGGTTTGGAACTCGCGCACCGCCACACCAGGTCCCGCGCCGAGGTTGAGCTGCTTGAAATCCTGCACGACCCAACCGGCGACGGTCAGCTTCTGGTCAATTATTGCGCGGGCTTTTTCTTCGGGTGTGGGCATGGTTTATTCTTTAGCACTCTTGTCATTGTCATACTTGGTGCATAATTGCTTTGATGTTAGGAAAACTATATAAATATCACTAACATTAACAAGAAATCTAGTCCAACAGCAAAGAATATCCTATCACCAGATAATACGCTCGGTGGGAGCAAATCATAAAAGGTGAATTGTTTTTCATTTCTCCAATATATGGTGCCACCATCAATTAATGAAAATCCCGCAGAATTAAGGAAATATAGTATTGATCCAAATAGCAAATATCCACTTATTGCCCCCAAGATAATCCTCCAAATGTGCTCCTTAAAAGACCCGGAATCTCTATTGAATTTTTCTAAATTATTGACGTAAATCCGGTATCCTGACAGCAGGGATAATCCCATTATTACAAATCGCAGGGCAGCAACAACTCCTCCATCTAATAAGTGCGTAAAAAACATGTAGTTCTCAAATATATGAACAATAAACAATCCAAAAAGCAAGCTTGAAATTGTAAATAGTGACTTATCCCAACCTTGCCAATTTCCAATCACACCAGAAATCACAATCAAAATTGTAGTGATTAACAAAGCATTTAGGGCGGTTATTGAAAATGACAGATTGCTGATAATCAAGGTAATTGGAACCGCAATCAGGATGAGCAATATAGATTTAAGAAGTTTAGGAAATCTTTCTTTTGGCGCACTCGAGTCTTTCAATGGCAAAACTTCTTCGAGATCACTCTTCAATTGTTTTTTCCGTTCTAAGTCTGCTTTGCTTGCGCGGATTAGGGCTGTGGCGTCTTCAGTAATCACCAATTCATTAATATTTCTGTATATTTTTTGCAGCTCAGTCTCACTCAATGATAGTCCACCTTTG
>CAZLNX010000074.1:0-19850 GCA_964560795.1 uncultured Anaerolineales bacterium
ATAGATATTGAAGCAAGCTACTTGACATTTTCAAAAATGAGATTATGATCTAAATTGACTGACCAGTCAGTTTAGATTTTGATATTCAGGAGGTCGCATGTCCCCTCGCCCAGATAAAAGTGAAGAACGAAGAGTCCAAATATTGGATGCTGCAGCAGATGTCTTTGAAGAGAAAGGTATCCAAAAAACCCGCATGGATGATATCGTCGAAAAATCGGGCCTCAGCAAGGGTACTCTTTATTGGTATTTCAAAAGCAAGGATGAGATCATTCTCGGGATTTTTGACAACTTCATATCGAAAGAAACCAGGGAATTAAAAACATTAATTCCTTCTGAAGAGTCATCAACCGATCGTATTTCCATATATACCGAGCGGGTAATCCTTGATATGGTAAAGTTACTACGATTTCCATCAATCTCTTTCGAGTTTCTATCCATTGCCTTTCGATCAAAATATATTCAGAAAGCATTTAAACGCTTTCTTGCTGATCATATGGGAATATTGGTTCCAATCATTCAACAAGGTATTGACTCAGGAGAATTCAAAGAGATCAACGCCACAGAAGCAGCTATCGCAATTTGTGCTGTATTTGAAGGAACAATCGCTTTGTGGGTTTATGATAAGAATCTGATTGACCCCGAGAATCATGTCCGTTCTGGAATAGAGTTGCTCGTTGAAGGTATCAAGAATTAGCAATCATAGCAATTGCATATTTCACCGGAGATCAAGTGACTACCACCATTCCTGAGGAGCTACAAATCGATCCAGGCGCTGCTTGCCAAGAGATAAAAACACTGATCAAAAACACACTGGACACGCTTTATAGAGATGGTGCTGTTGTTGCATTAAGTGGAGGACTTGACTCCGCAGTCGCAGCCTCACTTACTGTTAATGCCCTAGGAAGAGATCGCGTGCATTTACTCAATATGACTGAGCGTGACAGCAAACCTATCCACCGCAAACACGCCAAACAATTTGCTGAATTCGCAGGTGTCAGACTATCAAAAAGGCGGATATCCCCCATCTTGAAAGCAGCCGGCTCATACAAACTGCTTCCACTGCGATTCGCCCCGAGTCGAAAATTACGCTCCAAGATCATCGATTTTTCAAAATCAAAAATCATTTCTGATTATCGCGACAACTCATTGCTATCCAGACGTTTGCAGACAAAACCACATTCGTGGCTGGCCCGAGCAAATGCCTATGCTATTGCCAAGCATCGCATTCGGTTAGCCGTGATATATCAATTTGCTGAAGTCCGCAATCTCATGGTAGTCGGAGCGGCCAACCGCACTGAGTGGATGACGGGCACATTTTCCAAATGGGGCGTCGACCATTGCGCAGACATCATGCCAATCATCCATATCTATCGCAGCCAACTTGAACAATTGGCCAAATATCTTCAAATCCCAAACTATATCCGTTACAAAGACGCCGATCCGGATGTAATACCTGGAGTGAACGACAAAGGCGCCTTACTGGGCACTTTTCCCGTTGTAGATCAGATTCTCTACTGCATTGAAAATCATGCAGACCTAGAGGAGATGCACCGGATTCATGGTGAAGAAAGGGTTGATCGTCTTCTACAATTAGTTGATTTATCCAGACATATGCGCGAATCACCATATCGTTTTCCAATTCATCAATGAAAAATTACCCAAGAAAGGCGAATTCGCTATTGAATTTCTTGACAAACCAAAAAACTGCATTATAGTATAAATACTAGACTGACCAGTCAGTTTAGAAAAAGTTTCCAACCAACAGGAGGCACAAAAATGGATCAACAATTACTCATGCAGTATCTAATCCTAATTGGGGCAATGGTCATTGTCGGCGTGGTCATGGGCTTTGTGGCGGGGTTGATCTGGAAAGACAACCGCCCCATTGGTGTCGCAGGTGACTTCATTGTAGCAATTCTCACGGCTATTATCGTTGGCCTGCTCGACTGGATCATCATTCCCGAAATGGGCTTTAGCGACAGAATAAAGATACTCGGTGTGATACTCGAACCACCCCTTGGTGCGCTGGCTGTGCTTTGGATTATCCGCGTCGCAAAGAAACAATAAATTCATAAAACTGATCACCGCGTACTGAGCACTGAATCTTATGTCTGCCATCATCGAAACAAATGGTTTGACGCGCCTCTTCAAACAGAATCGCGCCGTCGACGGTCTGGACTTGGAGATCCAGCCTGGCGAATTATTTGGTTTGGTTGGACCTGACGGTGCTGGGAAAACCACTACCCTGCGTCTCTTAGCAGGATTACTGTACGTCTCCGAAGGGTCTGCATCCGTAGCAGGGTTTGACCTGAGAACCCAACCCGAGTCAATCAAGCCGAAAATTGGGTATATGGCACAGGAATTCAGCCTCTATGCCAAGCTCAGTGTGCTTGAGAATCTAACCTTCTTCGCTGAGCTCTACAACGTGAGTAAAGCAGAACAGAAAGAACGCACTGAGAGGCTGCTCACCTTTGCGGGGTTAACAGAGTTCAAGGGGCGGCGTGCTGTCCACCTTTCGGGAGGCATGCAGAAAAAATTAGCGCTGGCTTGCACCCTGATCCATCAACCACCCATTTTGCTCCTTGATGAACCCACCACCGGGGTCGACCCTGTCTCCCGCCGGGAATTCTGGAATATCCTCACCGAATTACATTTGGATGGCACCACCATCATCGTCAGCACACCCTATATGGACGAAGCAGATCGCTGTTCGCGCGTCGGCCTAATGTATGCAGGAAAGATGATGGTCTGCGACTCCCCTCAAGGCATCCGCCGGCAAATCGAAGGCGACCTGATCGAAATCTTCCCTGAGGATTGGCAAGCTGCCCATCAAGTTGCTTCTTCATTGCCTGGCGTACTAGAAGTGCAGACATATGGAGAAGCTTTGCACCTTCTTGTCGAAAATGGCAAAAAACAACTCCCAAAAATCGAAAAAGCCTTAGAAAAACAAGGCATCCGCATCAGCGGCTCCCGGTTAGCTCCTACACGTATGGAGGAGGCTTTCATCTCCCTCATTCGCCGCATCGAAAGTGAAACTGAAGAAATAGTTGATGAATAGGCACAAGACCTCAATTAACAAATCATCGTTCACAATTTACAATTAAAATGTCTTTCCGTCATATTTGGGCAGTCACCCGCAAAGAGTTTCACCATATCTTCCGAGACCGGAGCACTTTATTCCTGGTCCTAATTACGCCGACAGCGTTGCTACTTTTGTTCGCTTATGCGCTCACGGTGGACATCCAACACGTGCCCATCGCTGTGTTGGATTATGATCGCAGTTCCCTTTCGCGCTCATTCGTCCAACAGATCACCGCGGGTGAAGATATCGACCTTTATGCCCAAGTAAACACGATTAACGAAATCGAAGACATGCTAATGCATGAAGAGATCAAAGCCGCCTTGATCCTGTCGCCAGATTTCTCTAAAGATCTGTTGGCCTTAAAGGGTATGCCTTTACAAGTCATTATCGATGGGACTGAACCTGAGAGTGGTGTATTCGCCGTTGACCATATCGCCTGGCGGGCAGAGGAGTTCGTCAATCAGGCTGTCGCGGGGCAGCTGCAAGCGATGGGCTATTCCTTGGACACACTACAACCCATAGATCTTCGAATCCGTACCTGGTTCAACCCCAGTTTGAAACCTCGCAATGATCTCATCCCCGGTTTGATCTCCATGGTGCTGGGCATGCCGGCTCTTTCCGTGGCGCTTACGTTGGCTCAAGAACGTGAGCACGGCACCTTGGAACAGCTTATGGCTACGCCCATCGGCCGAGGTGAACTCCTGGTGGGCAAAATGATCCCATATATCATCGTAGGATTGGTCAATGTGGTGGTGATCCCCATCCTCGCCATGCTCTGGTTCCAGATTCCCTTTAATGGTAGTTTTCTGCTTTTCTTCGTACTATCGGCAGTGTTCTTATTCTCGATTTTAAGCCTGGGTATTATCGTAGGTGTATTCATGCCTACCCAGGCAGCTGCGCTGGCGCTCTCATTTTTGGTGATCTTCTTCCCAGGGTTTTTCTTGACGGGAATTTTCTTCCCCATCGCCTCAATGCCAGAGATCATGCGCCTGGAAGCACTAGGTTTGCCCGGGACTCATTACGCCGTGATCACGCGTGGCATCTTCCTACCCGGCGTTGGACTGGATGTGCTCTGGCCTTACGCAATTATGATGGCCGGGCTAGGGTTTGCCTTTACGGGTGTGGCAGCGTTATTTTTCAAAAAGAAATTAGGTTAGCACGTATGCTACGACGCATCTTATCCCTCGCAAAAAAGGAATTCATTCACCTGCGCAACGATTGGTGGATGCCAGCTTTCATGCTGTTTGGCGGCGTTCTGGAATTGCTGGCGGTCGGTTGGGCAACTTCGCGCCCCATGACCAACCTGCCCCTGATGGTTTGGGATCAAGATAAATCCGCTGCCAGCCGAGCTATCGTGATTGCCCTGGAAAACACCGGCACCTTCGCTCTTGAAGATCAAGTGGAGGACATGGATAGTATTGAATACGCCCTAGATCGGGGGAAAATTAACGCAGCAATTATTATTCCTCCCGATTATGCTGAAGAGATGGCTTCGCACAACGGCAAGCCCAGCCTTGCTGTGATCCTGAATGGCGCAGAAAGTATCCCAGCAAGGGAAGCGTTGCGAGCCATTGAAGGGGTTACACGCAGTATCGGGGAAAAGATTGTCGTTGAACGGCTGGGTTTGGATCCAGACACCTTTACCGGATTCGATTTTAGCTTACGGGTTTGGTTCAATGAAGAGTTAAGCGAGGCGCTGTACTCTACTCCAGCCGAACTCGGCTTGATGTTGGAGTTCACCGTACTTTTATTTGCAGCCTTATCTTTTTCTCGTGAACGCGAGCTGGGCACCCTGGAGCAATTACTGGTGATGCCCTTCTCCTCGTTGGAAATCATGATCGGCAAGGCCATTCCTGTGATCATTGTGGCCTTTTTCGATTTTATCTTGATGCTAGGTATGACGCACTTAGCCTTCGACGTGCCTGTGCGGGGATCGCTATCTCTTCTGATGATCCTAGCTTTTGGATATCTATTGGTTGAGCTAGGCAAAGGCATGGTCATTTCGGTAATGTCAAAAACTCAACACCAGGCTTTCTTACTGGTGATGCTTATCGGCATGGCGGACTTCATGTTCACCGGTTATGCTGCGCCCGTTGAGGGCATGCCCCAAGCAATACAATTCTTTGCCAATGTGGTTCCTGCATATCACTGGCTGGCTATTTTGCGCGGTATCCTACTCAAAGGGGCTGGGCTTGATGTGCTCTGGCCCAACGTGCTGGCGCTTGGCATTATAGGTATCGTAATTGGAACTTTTTCCTGGCGTTTCGTGCGCCGGAATTTGGATTAGCTCATGTTCCACCGCAGAGCAATGGAACGAGATAAACAAAAATGAACAACGGCAAACCTGCGATTACCGTTCGAAAACTTACCAAAAACTTCGACAGCTTCACCGCTGTAGATGCCATCGATTTCGATGTCTACCACGGCGAAATATTCGGCTTCCTGGGTCCAAACGGTTCCGGCAAGACCACTACCATCCGCATGATGTTAGGATTATTAGGACCCAGTGCGGGGACAGTAGACGTTCTGGGTATACGCGTCAGCCAGGGTGCTCGCGCAATTCGCCCTCGCGTGGGATATATGTCCCAGCGTTTCAGTCTGTACAATGATCTGACCGTCATGCAAAATTTGCAGTTCTACGGTAAGGCGTACGGTCTCAACAAACAGGCTATTGAGGAGCGTATCGCGGAAGCTCTCGAAATGTCTGGGTTAGTGGGGCGCGAACGCACAAAAACTAAAGAGCTTTCCGGAGGCTGGCGTCAACGCCTTGCCCTGAGCGCAGCTATCCTGCACAGACCGGAAGTTATCTTCTTGGATGAACCCACCGCCGGTGTTGATCCAGTCTCTCGGCGAGCCTTCTGGGATTTGCTCTACCAGTTTGTAGCAGAGGGCATCACGGTTTTTGTGACCACGCATTACATGGACGAGGCGGAGCACTGTCACCGACTGGCTTTCATTCAGCGGGGAAAGATCATCGCCTATGGCTCACCGGAGCAAATCAAGCACGAAAAAATGCGCGGGCAGGTATTAGAAATATCGCCTTCTGACGCAATCAAATCGATCAAGGTGTTGCGTGAAGCGCAGCAAAATGGGGATTTGCTGTTGGAAGAAATCGAGCTATATGGATCGCAAGTTCATGTTATCGCAGTGGATATTGAAGAAAAGAAATCCCAGATCAAAGAACGTCTCAACCAGGCAGATATTGAAATCGATCAAATGGCTATCATTGAACCTTCGTTAGAAGATGTTTTCATCGCCAGTATGCGCGAATAGAATGGAGTTCACCATGAAATCAAATACAAAAATCATTCTCCTGGCAATTCTAGTTCTCATCGCACTTTTTGGGACTGGATGCGAACTGTCATTGCCGGGGATAACCACACAAAGTGAAGATGAAAATACCATCCAGGCTTCTGGGACGGTCGAGGCTGTGGAGGTGGTGATCTCGTCCGCGGAGGGTGGGCGTGTCTCCGAGGTGTTTGCCAAGGAAGGAGATCGCGTCGAAGCTAATGCCCCCATGTTCAGGATCGAGGACAAATTGCTGGAATCCCAGCTGCACCAAGCCGAATCAGCTGTGGCGGTTGCTCAGGCCAATTATGATCTAGTTGCCGCGGGCATCACCGCCGAGGAGAAACAGGCCGCCATCAGCTTAGCGCGCCTCGAGATGATCTCTGCTGAACAGGCCTTAGAGGCCCTTTATGATAACAATGAGATCGCCCTGGCTCAGGCGCAGCAGATGATCGCCGCTGCAGAAAAGGTCATCGACGACGCCGAACGCCGCCTGCGCAATTACACAAACATCGCCCCACAGGCCGATATTGATCAGGCATATGCCAATATGGTCTTAGCTGCAGAAGAATTGGAAGATGCTCAAGACGACTACAAGGATTACGGAGAAAATAAACAGATCCACAAGACCGAAGTTTGGGCAACTTATTTCAGCCTCCAAGCGCAGGCCCAGAAAGATTATGATTCCGCCGTACGATACTACAATAGCTTGTTGGGCACCGGCAATGAAGTTGATATCGCCGTTGCGGAGGCTGACTTGGCCGTGGCGCAAGCGCAGTTGTCGAAAGCCCAGGAAGATTATGATACGCTCTTGAATGGCCCCGGCCCGGACGATGTTGCCCTGGCCGAGGCACAAGTTGCCTTTGCTCAAGCTCAATTAGCCCTGGCTGAAGCAGACCGGCCTACGGCAGAAGAGTTAGCTGTCGCCCAAGCCCAAGTTGATTCAGCGATAACCAACCTCGAAGCTGTCCAGGTATTGATCGATAAATTGATCGTCACTACACCCATCAGCGGCGCAGTGACTACACGCAATGTCGAGACTGGAGAATTGATCCAGCCCGGCGTGGCTGCCATGACCATCAGCCAGCTTGACGAACTGACCGTCACTGTCTACATTCCCGAAAACCAGTACGGACAAATATTCCTGGGCGATAAGGCGAAACTCAAAGTCGATTCATTCCCCTTCGAAACTTTCGAAGCGGTAGTCACGCGCATTGCCGATCAGGCTGAGTATACGCCCCGCAATGTCCAAACCCAGGAAGAGCGCCAGACTACGGTTTATGCAATTGAACTTTCGGTGAACGACCCTGATGGCAAACTTAAACCGGGCATGCCTACGGATGTAGTATTTGGTGGACAGTAATCAGTATTCAGTAAACAGTTTCCAGTCAGCAGTGAATAGTGTTAGTACAAGATATTCATGAGTGCCTGACCACCGACCACTGACCACCAACGGTGGATTGTGGTCAGTGGTCTTTTTTTCGCATCTTGATCTAGCGGGGAAACATCGCATCTATCTCAGGAGAACGTATCTCTCTTTCAAAATGGGGGTTTTAATGTATGAGAGGAGGTATCCATGACAGCAGGTATTAACTGCATTTTGTTACTGGTTGGCAGCTACCTCTTGGGATCGGTCTCCTCAGCTATATTGATCACACGTTTGTGGACGGGGAAAGATATTCGAACATTGGGCAATCGCAATGCAGGGGCTGCCAATGTCGGGCGCAGCGTCGGGATTTTCCCAGCCGCCCTGGTAACCATAATTGATTTCTCTAAGGGCGCTATCCCGATCATAGTAGCGCGGTATTTTTACTTGGGTGATGTCTGTGCTTTAGTCGGGGCTTCGGCGGCTGCCTTGGGTCACGGTTACCCCTGTTATTTCCGCTTTCGCGGCGGCAAGAGTTTAGCAGTATCCCTTGGGGCTTTATTAGCCCTTACTCCACTAGAAACTTTCATCATTTTGCCAGTGCTTGGGTTGGTATACCTGGTAATTACAGGGAGCATTATCTCTGGCGCGCTAGTATCCCTGGTTTTATTGATTGGTCTTAATCTCTGGCGCGGGCACTCGCTAGTTGTCGTGCTTACCCCACTGGTGTTAATGTTCGTCATGGGGCTGTGCAGCCTTCCCGATGTTATTCTTGCCTGGCGCAAGCGTGATGACAAGGGCAGCCTGATCGCCCAATGGCTGCATCCAAAAGATTCACAAGGGGTGAACAATATTGCCATCATCACCGATAGCGTCGCTTCCCTGCCCCAAGAACTGTGTCAGCTAGAGGATATTCATGTTGTTCCTCTCACATTGGTATTGCCAGACAAAACATATCGAGACGGGGTCGATATCGATTCCCGGGAATTCTATCGTTGGTTACGTGAAAAAGAGCTTTCCCCGAAGACATCAGCGCCCTCCCCGGGCGAGTACATTACCCTGTTCAAACGATTAGCCAAGACACACCAAACAGCCCTGGTACTCACTCCAACCAAAGAGTTGACCCAAGTTTGGGATTCTGCCCGACTGGCACGAGAACAAGTCCCCAAGACCCTGGATGTTCATGTTATCGACACACGGGTAGCTGGACCTGCTCAGGGTTTCGTTGTGCTATCCGCGTCGCGTGCAAAATCAGCTGGATTGCACCCCGAAGGGATCTTACGAGCCATCCAAATCGCCCAGGCTAATGTCGGATTGATTGGTGTTTTAGATACGCTAAAATTCCTGGTCGAAGGGGGACGTGTGCAGGCCGCGCGCCGCTGGATGCGATCCGCCTTGCATGTTTATCCATTGGTCTCCCTGACAAGAGGACAAATCCGACTGGCGGGCTTAGCGCGCAGCAAGAAGAAAGCTGTCAAACGGATGCGCCATTGGCTGGAAGATCATCTCCCCGCAGGCAAAGTTGCCCTGGCATATTTTCACACCGACGCCCACGACGAAGTCCAGGCACTAAGCAAGAAACTGGATAAAACCATCAAACCCACCGAGAGCTTCATCACCGAGCTAACTCCTGTTCTTGGCGCCCACGCCGGCCCCGGCATCGTCGGCCTGGCTTGGTGGATGTTCCCTGAACAGTCTTTCGAAAGATGATCATCCAGACCACTTCTAGCCTATACAAGAGTCATCAAATCGGAAATCTCCCTAAAAATAAAGTTTGGCTCAAATTGAACTAACTCATCTTGATGTCGAGCGCCCCATAACCCTGCCCCCACCTTGGTTCCCGCGGAACGACCTGCTTGAAGGTCCGATAGGCTATCTCCAATGAATATGGTCATCTCAGCCTTCACCCCCAGCAGCGCTAGCGCTTTAGCAACGGGGGCAGGGTTAGGTTTTGGATATTTGGTATCACTTGCCGACACCCAAACTTGAATCAGATTTTCAATCTGGATATGGCTGCGAGTAGCTTCCAGTTCGGATTTATTTTGAGACGTCACAACACCCAACTTAAAACCAGATTCTTTTAATATAGTTAGGGTTGATTTGACATTTGGAAAGAGATTTGTTTGCTCCCGGAGTTCATCCTGGTAAAGCAGCCATTTAGGGAGCAGCTCATCAATACGGTCAGGAGATACTCGCTCCAAAACTTTTCGGCTCGATACTCCTAGATAATCATGGATATCAAGATTTCCAACATCCCAGCCCAAATCATCTTCGAGCAATCGAGAAAGTGATAACACATCTAGTTTAGCGCTATCATAAAGGGTGCCGTCGAGGTCAAAGAGAATTGCTTCGAAATGATGATTAGGCTTTGACATCATCGCGTGTGGGTCACTTTTTGCAATCCCCGAGGCTTTTCCGTATCCAGGCCCTTTACCTTGGTCAGGTAATAGCTGAACAACTGGGCAGGGATGATACTTACCAATGGGCTAAGCCACTCCGGCATATCTTGGGGCAAGGGGATTTTCACATCTGCCAGAGCGAGTGCTTCTGCGCGGTTAGACAATACCAGTAAATTTGGCTGGTGTTTATCATGTAAGGTTTCGAGCACAGATAATAATTCCGGGAAAACCTTGCCGTCCGGAGCAACGACCATCACAGGAAAACCTCGCTCGACGATGGCAATGGGTCCATGCATGAAATCTGCCGAAGAATAGGGCTCGGCTACGATATAGGTCAGCTCTTTCAGTTTTAGCGACCATTCAAAAGCAGTCGAATAGTTATAGCCCCGACCTATGACAACACACTGCTCCATATAATAATAACGCTCCGCCATGGTTTGAATGGAACTATCCATCGCCAGGACTTCACTCACATAGCGTGGAACTTCATCTAAAACCGATAGCGCGCCATCATCCCCAGACATAGCTACCGATAGCATCGCCAGAGCCATCAACTGGGCTGTATACGTCTTGGTAGCTGCGACAGCCATCTCTTCACCAGCCTGGATATCCAATACAAAGTCGGCTGCTTCAGCTAGTGGCGAATCAACCGCGTTGGTAATGGCCAGAGTCAGTTGTCCCTGCCGCTTTCCTTCAACAAGCACATTGACAATATCCGGCGACTGCCCCGATTGAGAAATCCCAACTACTAGTGCACCATTCAAGCTGGGAGGTTGTTCATAGAGACTGAACAGGGACGGTGTCGCTAATGCAATGGGCAGCTGGTTATGGGAGCCCCAGAGATATTTTGCGTAGCGGGCAGCATTGTCCGATGTGCCGCGGGCGGCAATAAAAGCATACTGGAACTCGCTTTGATTTAGCTTTTCAGCGATCTGTCTGACATTCTCCCACTGGTTCTCAATTAGATCGCTCAATATTTGCGGTTGCTGATAAATTTCTTCTAATAATCCCATGATTATCATCCTACCTCATTACGCAGTGATTTGATCTTGCCCGAATCGGTTATTACACGAGAATATTCTGCGGGACGAAGCTCACCGCCCATATAGATCTGATGATTTCGGAAGACCATAGAACTTTCTACAGTCATTGGCCCAACGACATGGACTTCTTTTACGCCGCTGGTTTCCACAACTTTAGGGACGTTGCGTTCCGTGCCACCACCAGGCATGATGATGATTCGATCTTCGGCGATTTGTACCAGCTCGGCTATCAGGTCGAGTCCTTCCAACACCGAAAAAGCCTGTCCAGATGTCAGAATGCGATCCACGCCTAAAGAGATCAAGTCTTCTAAGGATTGCCGGGCATCGCGTGAGACATCGAAAGCCCTGTGAAAGGTCACATTTAGGGGGCGAGACAGCTCGACCAGGGCTGCGGAACGTTCCATATCGATAGAGCCATCTGGGCGTAAAATTCCGAAGACGATACCATCGGCGCCTAAATCTTTTGACATTTCAATATCGCGCTGCATAATTTCGAATTCGACATCGGTATAGCAGAAATCCCCACCCCGAGGCCGGATCATCACTTGTAACCCCAGATCCAGGTTCTTGCGCGCTATTTCGATGGCACCAGCACTGGGCGTAGTACCCCCTTCTAATAAGTTGTCACACAACTCAACCCTGTCAGCACCACCCTGTTCGGCAGCCATGGCTGATTCAACAGAATCCACACAAACTTCAATAATCAGTTGCTTTGTCATAGACATCATCTCCTAGAAAGAATCAATTAGGCGTTACGCAGTTGCCCCCCTACCCCCCCAACCTTGGGGGGAATCTGTGGATATCTCCCCCCAGAATTGGAGGCTTACTCCAAAACACCCTTTCATCTGCGTAACTCCTGTCAATATTGGCCATACTCAATAGCAGCTTTGATAAACTGCAAATAATTCTCTTCGCTCTGCGAGGATAGCGGCGAATCGATGGGCGCTGCCGTTGGCATTATCACAAAACCCCCGCCTTCTTTCGCCGCGCGCATACACTTCCTGACTTCTTCATCAACCATCTCAGGCGTGCCAGCTTCGAGCAATTTGAGCTGGATGTTTCCAAAGATACACATCTCCTTGCCGACGCGTTCTTTGACTTCAGCCAGCGTGATATCGCCATCCGGAGGGGCTTCACAAGGATCAATGGCATCCGCACCAGTTTCCCGGATCATATGTAGCACATGGGCAATCTTGCCATGGGAATGCAAGCGCACTCTGGCTCCCTTGCTCTGGATCAGGTCAACAATTTCGGAAACATAGGGCACCACAAATTGTTGGAAGAAACGTGGTGGCAAAAAAGGCGGCGTGGCATATTCAGGGCCGGCGATGCGGTAGAGATCCACAACGCATACATCGAGCTGCCGCTTGAGATTCTCCATGGTACGTTCGTGCATGATCTCAACAGTCTTGGCAAAGTGATCGGTCTCCATCATGGCCCAAATGGTGTACTCGCCGAATTCCATCAGATCGGCCGCCAACCACAAGGGGTCCGCGATGGTCGCCATGATAATGCCATGCTCGCCAACTTCTTGCTTGATCCGGTCGAAATCTGATGCATCATAATCTAATGGTTCGTAAGGAACTGATAGGGCTTTATCAACATCGGCGAGACTTTTGCACCAATGCTCCACCTGCCAGGTAGTGTGCACTCCGTCGATGACTTTGGTGGTTTGAGTGAGATCACCTTTGGGGGTGTGCAGTATCTTGTGCGTAATAAGAGCATTATCTTCGCGCCGGGTCTGCACATCCATATCGACAGGATAGGATGACTCAAGGAAGACGTTGGCTGCCATAGCGATGTCATCGCCAATCTCATTGGTAGAACCTACCTTTGGGGTGGGTTCCCACATACAAACACAATCTGTCTCCGTGCGGATAGCATCCATCAGTTTTTTATAGGATGAATCATTGTTCTCCCAGGCCTGGCTGTTGTAGCCGACCAATTCGTACGTAGAGATCGGCACCCGATCTGGTATCTGGCCGTCCAACACAGTAAGTAGTCTTTGTCGTGAATTCATCATAATTTATTCGCCAGTTGCGCTTCGTTCTAATACTACTTGTTCGTGGGTTACTTTTTTTATCAGGATAGTAAAAATCAATATTAGCAAAACCAAAAACCCAAACACACTCCAAACGACAGATTTCGGCCCGGTTGTATCGAACAACTGCCCCACTATCCAGGGCGGCAGCATACCCCCCAGCGCACTACCAATCACGAAACGACTGGTGATTTTGCCGCTGATTTCAACATAGCGCTCAGCCAGAGAAATAATCGTAGGGAACATCGATGCCACGGACAAGCCTAACCCGGCTGAGCCAACCCAAATCGCGACCATGGATTTGGGAAAGATCAACATCATGCTCACACTGAGCAAGCTGCCCAATAAATCTGCTTTTAATATCAGCTTTGGTTGATAGCGAGTCGCAACCGGAATTGAAATCACGCGGCCTAGTGTAAAAGCGCCCCAGAATATGGATGTCAGATAAGCTGCGATGGTTTCATTTGCCAGACCGCTCTCGAGGCTATAACTATAAATCCAGCCCCCAAAGATATTGGCCAGACTCGAATAACAAAAGATGAACAATGCCATCAGAAAGACCAACTGCCATGCCGAAATTTCCATTGTTGCGTCGGCTTCTTTTTTGATCGCCGATGGGCTTTGGACAAAAACCAACTGTCCTATAGGGGGGATCAATAAAATTGCAATCACCCAATAACCCCAGGATATTCCCCCACTAACCAATATGGCTTGTGCGATGATGACAGGTGCGAGAAACGCGCCAATGCCATAGAACAGATGCAAGGCATTCATAAAGGGTCCCACTTTTTCGCCGTGAACCCACACCAATAACGTATTGCCCCCCACATCCACGATCCCCCGGGCAAAACCCGTTACGAAGACAATCCCAGCCAGCAACCATAGCAGTGATGTGACCGGCATAGCCGCCAGCAAGATGGCTGCGCCGATGAGTGCTACGACCAGCACCGGGTGGCCGGATACCCGGTCTAATAAGTACCCACCTACAAGCGAGCCAACGAAATATCCCAGGGAATGAGCAAGAAATAAAATGCTGATTTCGCCGAAGGAAGACTGGGTCAATTCTGCCAGGGCAGGAAGCGTAGGCCCCAGAACAGCAGATATCAAGCCCAACCCTATGAAGGCAGAGAAATAGGCGATGGTCGCATTAGTTTTTTTATTCAATCAATTATCCTAGAATAAAATTGATGGATTCAAGCCAGAATTTTTGATAACCTTCCCAAAACACAAAGTTTACGCCCCAATGCGGTGCAGGGTCGGACATGTAGGCCAGCACCCTTCCATTACCAAATTCTCCATAGGCAACCAGAGGATCCCCCGTTTGATCAACTGTCAACAAGACATCACAATTCTCTCTTGGACGAACCTGGTTATAGCCCAAGATTGGAGGGAAGCCAGAAAAATCCACTCGTTTGTATATGTTTTCCCCCAGCTCCGTAGGGCGCGCCGTAAAGCCTTCCGTGCTTTCAACCAGATCTTCCCAGTCCAGGCAAGTTACAGGCAAAATCTCTCTTAGGCGTGTGCGGTTCCAGCCACCCTTGCCCACCTCTCCTGTAAAGGATAACCACCCCCCTAAAAACATCATCGCCTTGCCATCCTTCACTGCGTCTACCGTCAGGCGGACTCGATCAGGAAAGGTCAAAATCTGTTTGCCAAATTTCTTGCGATCAAAGAAACTGGGTTCGAGTTGAAAGTTCTTCGCTTCAACATCACTAAAGATTATGACATCATACTCAGCGAGAATTTTTTCATATTCCCCTGGAGCCAGTTTATAAAAATCCCAGGTAGGCACTGAAACAACCTGATGTTCCTGGGTTGATTCTAGCGCTTCTTTCAGCCAAACCCCATAATTGTAGGATTCGAGGCCCTTATAAGCGTAATTAAAAGGAGTCTCTGCAAATATGGGTCCAAGCATGACAGCCCAATCACCGACATAATATATTTTTGCCATTGTGATCTCCGATAAACAATTGTATCAATCGCTACCGACAACAAATATCTACCCCAGGCCGATGAAGGCTGAGCAATAAGAAATCATCGGTTTTAATCTAAGTTTGGGAAGTTAACGCAGAGGCAACTTTACGGGTTGACCACTCTCCACAGATTGATATGCTGCCAGAGCAATTTCGAGAGATTTGTAACCGTCAAAACCCGTCACCATCGGTTGACGATCATCGCGGAGCGCATAGATGAATTCTTCGATCATGGCCTGGTTGGCATCCGAGCCCCAATTAGCCCAGGTAGGATGAGCGCTTTGTTCGCCGTAAAGGACCAGATTTTGGCGGAAGGCATCCACATCGACCACGCCATTTTCTGCCACCAGCTTCATCTCCAGCCCACCCCATGTCGGCCAGTTCTTGGGCCTACTCCAACTGCAATCAATGCTGGCAAATGTGCCATCTTCGAAGGTCAGCATGAGCAGCCCACCGGTTTCCACATCCACACTGTCAGAATGGAAAATATGGTTGGTCTGGGCATACACTTCAACCACTTCGCAACCCAGGAACCAACGCAAAAGATCGGCCAGATGCACCGTATGATCCATCACCGCGCCGCCGCCAGCCAACTCCCCATCCACGAACCACTCTCGGTGATGGCGGGGCAATTCGCCCTGATTGGTTGTAGTGCAGGCAAATATCTTTCCCAATTCCCCTCTCTCGATCAATGCCTTGATTTCAACCATGGGTGTGCTGAAGCGCATCGGGTAGGCGGTCATCAATTTGACACCGGTGCGAGCACAGGCATCGGTCATCGACTGAGCATCTTCCAGGGATGTCGCCAGGGGCTTTTCACTCAGGATATGAACGCCAGCCTCCGCAGCCATCTCGACCAGGGGACGGTGACGGGCGTTTTCGGAACAAACCACAACACCATCCGGTCGATCTGCCAGCAGGGCTTCATAACTTGGATATAGATTAGCCCCGAACTGCTCAGAGAAATGCTGACCGCGGTTCTGATCCTCGTCGGCAATCCCGATCATTTCTACCCCAGGGGTGGCACGCAGATTCCCGATATAGGCTTCAGCGTGAAGGTGAGCAAAACTAAGTATGCCAATCCTCATGATGACAACTCCGGCAGAGTTTCTACGTTGACGGCTTTATTCGTGCGAGCCGATTCGATCGCCGCCAGCCCGATCTGTAAGGCAGCCAAGCCTTCTTCGGCTGGCACTGGCAAGGGGGAATCATCGATCAAGGCCAGATAGAAGGCCTTGATCTGCGTTGTCCAGGGGTCTTCGCTGATAGGGCTGGTCGGTGTGGGGATATCGGGGGTTTTTCCATCGGGCTGTTTTTGCATAAAGAGTTTGATGGGTGTAGTGGCCTGGGAATCGTGATCGATCATGCCTCCAGAACCCGATATTTCGAAACGCGTACGGAACATGGGCGGTGGAAATGCCCAGGAACCTTCGATATGTGAGATGGTCCCATTTTTGTGAGTCAGTATCACTAGGGCGTGATCGATTTGGGCATCCGAGTTGGCAGAAAGGATATTCTTGGCATAGACAGTTTCAACATCCCCGGCCAACCAGCGGGCATAATCAAAATCGTGAACCATCAAATCCAGGATCACCCCTCCGGACTTTTCGAAATCAACAAACCAATTGTCTTCAGCCTTTTTGGGGCAAAAAGTTTCGCGAGCCAGCCGCACAACGGCCAATTGTCCGATCTGCCCACTATCGACCAGCGCTTTGGCCTGTTTGAATTCAGGGAAGAAACGCACTACATGCCCCACCGATAATTTCACCCCTGCCTTTTTGCAAGCGTCAATCAGTGCCTGACTCTCTTCGAGCGTGCGGGTAAGCGGTTTTTCACAGAAGATATGTTTCCCCGCTTCTGCCGCCTTGAGCGCCATAGCGTAATGCAGGTGTGTGGGTGTGCAGATATCAACAACATCCACATGGGGAAGAAAGGTTTCAAGATCGTTATACACCTGAACGTTGTATTGTTCAGCCAACTGTTGGGCAGCGGCTTCTCCAGGCTTTGCCACGAAACCCACGATCTCGGCATCGGTGGCCGCCCAGCCAGCAGCATGGGTAGAGCCCATGAAGCCGGCACCAAGGATTCCAATTTTCACAGGTAACCTCCACTCCCTACTTGACTGCGCCAGCCGTCAGACCGCGGATCAACTGCTTGGAGAAGAATATGTACAGGATTAGAACTGGCAGCATGGCTAGCGTCAGTGAAGATAAGACCGCATTCCAATCGGTAACAAATTGCCCTAAGAATTGTTGTGCCCCCAAAATCACAGTCATTGTCTTGCCCCCCGGCGCCAGGATCAGCGGGAACCAGAGGTCATTCCAAATGGGGATCATGGTAAAGACGGCGATAGTTGCCACGGCAGGTCGCACCATGGGCAGGATCAACCAAAAGATGCGGTATTCACTGGCACCATCGACTCGCCCGGCATCTTTCAATTCCTTGGGGACTTGCCGCATGAACTGCTGCAAGATGAAGATCGCCAACGGCAAACCCATGGCCGTATACACCAGGATCAGAGCGGTCAGCGTGTTCACCAGACCTAACGACACGATCAAGCGCAAGATGCTGACCGTGCCCAGGCGAATGGGGATCATGATCCCCAAAGCCAGATACAAGCCCATAAAGGTGTTACCTGGGAATTCATATTCCGACAGGGCATAAGCCGCCATCGACCCCATGAATAGAATGAATAACAGCGAAACCAGCGTTACAATAAGGCTATTCGAAAAATAGAGTGGGAAATTTGTGCGCTCGACAACCGTATCGTAACCAATCATGCTGAACGTTTCAGCGTTAGGAAATGCGTAGGGCGCTTTGAAGATAGCCTTACGCCCCTTGAATGAATTGATGATCACAAGCACGATTGGGAACAGTGCAATCAATCCATACAGGATCAACACAAAATGAGGTGTTGTTCCACCAAATCGAGACCAAAACCGGGAGGTTTTAAATCGTGTAAACATAATTACTCTCCACTCCACCTATAATTCATACGTTTGAACTCGGCGCTGCCAGGCAAACATATACAACAAAACGCCGCTGAGAATAATCAAGAACATCATCGTAGCAACCGTGGCGCCCATGGTTGGGTTGCCGAGTTGAAGCTGTTGCCCAAAGAAAGTACGATAAAAAAGCGTACCCAGAAGATCAGTTGAAAAATTAGGGCCAGCCAGCACACCCTGCGTGGTGTAAACCAGGTCGAAGGCGTTGAAATTGCCTACAAAAGTCAAGATCGCCACAATTCCTAAAGTGGGTAAGATGAGCGGAAATTTTATGCGCCAAAAAACATTCCAAGCCGTGGCGCCATCCACAAAAGCAGCTTCGATCAGTTCATCGGGGATGGCGATCAATGCGGCATACAGCAGCATCATGGGGATGCCAACAAATTGCCAGACTGAAATAAAGGAAAGCGTAATCAATGCCGAACTCTCCAGGCCAAGCCAGGGCTGAAATAAATCTCCAAGCCGAACAAATTCCAAAATATCTCTGGCAATTCCCCACAAAGGACTGAGCATGAGTTGCCAGATAAAACCGACAATTACAAAGGAAAGGATCGTCGGCATGAAAAGAATGGTCCTATAAAATGCCTTTCCGCTTAACCTGTGGTTGCTAAGTATCGCCGCAAGCAGCAATCCGATCGGATTCTGAACCACCATGTGGATTGCAAAGAATATTAAATTATTTTTGAATGCTCCCCAAAAGCGCGGAGCCCATAATTCATCAGATAATAGCGTGACAAAGTTTTGGAGCCCAGCAAATATCTCGATTCCTTGGTCAGTTTTCGTGAAAAAACTGAGACGTAGTGAATCAGCCAAGGGATAAATCATGAATAATGTATATATAATCGTTGCCGGTGCCAAAAATACGATCACATGAGAAGGGATGATGGTTCGTTTTTTTCTCAATTCAGGTGCATTTTGCATAATGTGATCTCCTCAGAAGTTACGCAGTTGAAACAGGTAAATTGAAGATTAGATTATCGATCTGCATAACTCCTACTCCTAATAAGTGGGCTGACGGCGGCTTATGGGCCGCCGTCAGTATTATACTAAGAGTTATTCGCTTTACTGTTGTGGTTCGTACCACTTCTCCAGACCTTCCTGGAGTTGTTGGGTGGCTTCTTCGGGAGTGATATCGCCATTGATGACCTGGGCAGCAACTCGCCAGAGTTCGTTCTCCAGGTTGGGCTCACCACGCGAAAGAATCTGGTAGGAGTTGCGAATGGTGGACTCACATTCGCCGCGCCAATCCAGGAACTCTTGCGCCAAAGGATCAGTCAGCTGGATGCTGTGATCAGAGAGCGTGAAGAAACCGGGCAGGGCATTGCTGTAGAGTTCAGCAAATTCAGCACTTGTCATCCACTCCAAGAATACCTTGGCAGCTTCAGGAGATTCAGTTGCCGGGTTCATGCCCAGGGCAATATCTGTGTGATCGCTGATGTAGCAGGTATCGCCAGCGGCCTTGACGGGGGGCAAAAATGCGCCCATGGCGAAGTCTGCCTGAGCATTGAACAAACCAATCTCCCAGGAGCCGGAGGGGTAGATCGCAGCCAGACCCAGTGTGAACATGTTCTGTGAGTCAGGATAGGTTTGTGCCTGATAGCCATCGGGCATATAAGCTGCCCATTTTGCCAGGGTTTCGTACACAGCCACATG
>CAZLNX010000075.1:0-19838 GCA_964560795.1 uncultured Anaerolineales bacterium
TGATGCGGTTGATCCAATCAAACCCGCTGGATTGATTCCTGGTATTGTCGTTGGTAATTGCCCTCCGAACATTGGTTTTCGACCCTTTGTTGATCGGAAAGAATCCCGCCCCTAAGGGAATCAGAAATGCGATCAGCACCTGGATAACTATAGCAGTAGGAACAACCCGAAAATCCTGCAAGGTAGCGTTCATGGTCTTTGCAATATACTGAGCTTGGGCGTACCCGGCGAAGGCTCCAGTTGGTACGGCGATAATCAAGGCGATCAGACCGTAAATAAAAATCAGACTCAAGTACATAGCAAGGATTTGGAAGCTTCGCCCACCAATTAGCTTCATGATCCCAATCTGACGCAGGTGCTGGGACAAAAGCGCATTCAAGGTATTGATGATTAAAGAGCCGCTCAAAAAGGTGACTAACCCGCCGAGGGCACCCAATACGCCTAAGACTGCCAGAATGAGTGAGCTCATTGGATGTTCGTCAGTAATTTTGACTTCTGTGCGGTAGATTTCACGCTGGCTGCGCTCGATCTTATATTCAACATCTACTGCAAGGGCTTCGATCTCGACTTCATCGCTGCCCCCCCCATTAATCCTGACAAAAAGACGATTGTAATACTTAGCTATTCCCAGCGACTCCAGGGTGTCCATAGTGACATACAGCTTGGGATCGGCGGTGAAATCACCTGCATCAGTAACCTGATCGCCTACCACACCGACCAGGGGCAAAGTGTAAATGTCGCCGTTTGCGAGCTCTACCTGGATTTGATCGCCCACCTTAAAGCCAGTATCGGCCATAAAATCGGCGCTTACCAATAACTCCCTCCGGTCTGGATACTGGGTTCCAGAGATTGCAGAAAGCTGATTGACTCTCAAATTTTCGAAATCCGTGATGGCGATTAAATCAAGATCTTGCCACTCTGCCCCATCTTTGCTGGCACGGATGCCGGTAATCTGACGCCCCTCGACAGCAGCAACGCCGGGGATGTGCTCAATCACGTTGACGAAGTCATCATAAAAAGGATCGGTCCAGATTTCGATATTGACAGGGGAAGCTAGAGCGTAGCTGCGATCGATGTCTTCGGCAATGATTGCATAAGCGCTGACGATCATGCCGATGGAAAACACGCCCACGGCGATAGATGCGACCACCAGCATGGTGCGCATTTTGTTATCCCAAACATCGGCAAGCACTTTATTCCAGCGCGGTTTTAGCCTGTTAGCTTTGATCTCAGTATTCACTGATCTGTTTTCCTTCTGCGTTCATTTTCGGCGCGCCGGGTTTCTGCAACTTCTTGGATTGCGCTGCGGGTCAAAGGGGAACCATCGATCAACTGGTAAAACGAGTCTTTGGGCAGCAGAGCAACTTCGGTGCCCCGATTGGCAGCCCTCACACTGGCGATAGATTCCCCGCCATGGGTCAACTCAACTTCCCCAAAGAATTGTCCTGACCCCAAACAGGCCAGACTCATCTCACTGGATTGCTCATTGGTCGTTACGACATCTACCTCACCAGACACAATCATAAAGAAATGCTCAACGGATTCTCCTTGAGAGAGAATCGTTGTGCCTGGAGCGAATTCTTGCCTTTTGGCCTGCTTAGAAGCTGCTAGCATTTGAGGGTGGGATAAGAATGGCAGTGCGCGCGCTACGGTTTGATCAATGATTTCTCCATCGGAGAGAATAATGGTCTGATCTGTCCTTTGCGTGATCGAAGGGTCATGGGTAACGATCAGGATAGTTTTGCCCTGAGCCGCTAACTTCTCGAACAAGTTGAGAATATTCTCCGCCGAACGCGAATCCAGGTTACCAGTGGGTTCATCGGCCAGGATAAGGGCCGGGTCGGTGGCCAAGGCGCGCGCAATGGCGGCGCTCTGCTGCTGCCCACTAGAGACGGAAGCAGGCAGTTTGTGGGCTTGCTCTTCCAGCCCGACGATCTTGAGCAATTCCATAGCCCGATCCGGGCGCTCATGGAAGGGATAAACCTTGCAGTAATCCATAGGTAGCATGGTATTTTCTAATAGGGTCAGGGTGGGCAGCAACTGGAAGAACTGGAAAACCACACCCATATTCTTACCGCGCCATAGAGCCCGCTCACTTTCGCTCATCTCATAAATGCGTTCGTTTCCAACAATGACTTCTCCTGCAGTAGGATGGTCGATCCCGGTGATCATGTTCAGTAGTGTTGATTTTCCACAGCCTGATTTCCCCACGATAGAGATAAACTGGCCGTAGTTCAACTGCATGGAGACGTTTTTCAGGGCAACGAATTTTCCAGCCGCGTTTTCATAGCTTTTGTCCACACCATTCAGAATGATCGCCGGGTGATCCTGCTGGGGTTCAACACGCTCAGGGGCAGGGTCAGCGTATGGGACGTATGCATCATCATGGTCAACTTGCGTTTCTTCGTCCGTGGTTTTTGTGATTTGCACGGTGGTTGGAATTACAATCCCTGCACCGTTTTTAGACGGATGGCTTACTACACCATCCACAATATGCAGCCGTCTCGAAAAGCGCGGGGCCAAACTCTCATCATGAGTCACCATGACAATAGTTTTTCCCTGGTCAATTAGCTTTTCGAAAATTTGGAAGATGGTTTCAGCAGTGACACTATCCAGATTGCCAGTAGGCTCGTCGGCGATGATAAGAGGAGGATCATTGATCAATGCGCGGGCGATGGCCACGCGCTGCTTTTGGCCACCCGAGATATGTGCCGGAATCTTATAGGCATGCTCGAGGATATCAACCAGCTCTAACAATTCCAACGCTTTCGCTTTACTACCTGTGGGATGATAGCCACCCAAAAAATCAGGGGGCAGCATGACGTTATCGACCAGGTTGAGCGAGGGCATCAGCTCAAAGGACTGGTATATGATGCCCAGATTCTCACCACGCCACAGTGCCAGTTTATCTTCATCCAACGTGTGGATTGGAATAGGTTCAGTGGCCGATCCATTGGTTCCGCCATAGAACAGAACTTCCCCTGATGTCAAATCGCTGACCCCAGAGACCATGTTGAGCAAGGTCGTCTTCCCGGCCCCCGATTTACCTGTGATGCCTAAGAACTCACCCGGTTTGATTTTTAAAGAGACATCCTTGAGTGCGAGAAATGGTCCCTCGCCGGTGGCGTAGGCTTTGACCACTTCTCGCATCTGGATGATAGGGTTTCGATCTGTCATCAAGTATTCACACCTGATTACTTGTCAAGCTCAATATCAATATAGGCGGTCATGCCCCAGAGCAACTCAGCGGGCACTTCGTTCAGTTCGAGAGTCACCGTGTAGTTTACACCTGGTCCTTCGTCAGCCTTGGGGGCAATTTTGGTCACGGTGCCTTCAAGCTCGAGTTTGGGGAGTGCATCAAGCGTTACAACGGCAACATCACCTACTTTGACCTGGGCGACATCGATCTCACCGAGGTCCGTGGTCTCAACCTGCAAATGCTCCAGGTCGGCGATCACAAGCACTGGTAATCCAGGTGATACCCACTCGTTAGGGTTGATATTTAACTCAGAGATGACACCATCAAAAGGAGCCAGCAACTGCAAATCGGCCAGGGCAGCTTCGGCGGCAGCCAGCTGTGCTTCGGCGTTGGCAATGCGCGCATCGAGAACCGCGACGTCGTCAGGGTCTGGGCCATCTTTGTAGATCTCGTAATCACGGTAGGCATTCTCAATTTGGGCTTCGAGCAGGGCAACATCACCAGGAGAGGCACCTTCTTGCACGCGTTCCCAATTGCGTTGAGCATCAGAGAGCTGCGCTGTGGCAGTGGCAAGATTAGCCTCGGCCACAGCAATATCAGCATCGCTGCCCGTACCTTCGAGAGCATTCAGCCGCCGTACGGCATCATCGTAAGCTTGCTGAGCAGCCGATTTCCTAGCCAGGAAATTGGCGCGCGTCAGGTCATCTTCGTTTCTGTCTTCATAATCTTTGAAGTCGTCTATTGCATCTTCAAGGGCATCCTCGGCTAAAATCACCTGCGCCTTTGCGGCATCTATATCTGCCTGGTCAGCGGTATTAGTAGTGTAAGTGTAAGTTCGTTGGGTGTTTTCAATAGCCTTCTCAGCATCAGCAATTGCTTGAAGAGCCAGGGCTTCTTGCAGCTTGCGATCCAGTAGATCTTCGAGATCATCTTCGGCATCTTCGGCGGTCTTCAGTGCATCAGCGGCAAGCAAATTGGTGTTTTCATAAAGCTCATCAAGTGCCACCTGGGCATTGGTCAACTCAAATTGTGCGGCAGTGATTGCAGCTTGTGCCTGTTCACCACCCTTGATTTGGATCAACAGTTGGCCTTCGGTAACGAAATCACCTTCGCTAACGGGGACCTCTGCTACCACGCCAGCAGCATTGACACTGAGAGAAGCGAATTGCTCAGGGACAATTTTGGCTGTCGCGCTGACCATGGGAACGATCATAGTAATTGGTGCAGGCTCTGTAGCCGGTTCAGAAGCTTCGGAGGGCTTCGACAAGCTGCAGGCTGTCAGAACAATGGTCAGTACTGCAAATGCAAACCATCGAGTTAGTTTATTTATTTTCATGTTACTCTCCTTGGTAACTCGTAAATCTATTTCTCAAGAAACAGGGGTGGCGATGGTACGCCACCCCTATTTTGATCAATATTTGCACACAGCATATCATCTAAAGTTATGGCGCATAGTATGCCATAGTGCGCATAACTTGTCAATATTCAAATAATAGATTATGATTAGATACATGGAACAAATTGACCGCCGCGTCCGTCGAACCAAAAAATTATTGGAAGAAGCTCTCATCACCCTGGCCCTCGAAAAAGGGTACGATGAAATCACCATTCAGGAGATTACCGACCGGGCCGATATCGGCTACCGGACGTTCTTTCGACATTATTCTGATAAGGATGAACTACTCAATGATGTATTGAGTACAACGCTACAGGAATTGCAGGATTTGATGGCGCCTCCACCCCCTGAGCTTTTTGTTGACCCCGATTTTTCATCCGCACAATTTACAGATATGTCGGTGCTATTTCAGCATGTACAAAAGCACAGCGATTTATACCGTGTTTTATTAGATAGCGACCGCACGATCATTCAAACGGTCATTACTTTTGCACAACAAAATATTCTTTCAAAATATATCGCTTGGAGTGAATTGAACGTTCCGAAAGATATGATAGCCAATCACTTGATCGCTGCCCCCCTGGCGATGGTGCGCTGGTGGCTGGAAGCGGGGATGCCCTATTCTCCCGAAGAAATGGGGGAGTACGCTTTCCGCCTGGTTGTTTTGCCGACACGGGATATGGTTCTGCAGGCGTTATCAGAATAGGTTTTTATTTCCAGATGTAGGGTTGTAAGATATTACCTAATATGGCGCCAAAAAGTGAAAACCAGATAGGCAAAAATCCCAAAGCGGGTTGGAAATTATAGATTACCGAAACAAAGACAATGCCCAGTGCAGATCCCGCCAGTGTTGCCCACCAGGCTTTACGGTTATCCACAGCGAGTTTGCGAAGTTTTGCAGCAAGCCAGCCGACTATCCACACTCCTAGAGATGCAAAAAGTGCTATAGATATGAATTGGAAGGGGGTGCTCCACCAGGGGTTGACATAGTCAGGGCCAACCAGGCCCAGCGCTTCCACGAGGAGACTCATCCCCACCCAGGCGCCAAAGAAAACAAACAGGTACCCGACAATATACTGGATGATGGCAGTCAGCAAAGCGAACACATATTTCATAAGAACCTCCTGCGCAGATAAAGGGATCGTATTATATTCAATCAGACAATTTTTGTCCAATTATTATCAAAGAAATCACTCCAATTCCCCTTGTATAATGCGAGCATTTCGCCGTTTAAGAAGTTTCCGTATCCTGACATTCTTCTCTCTGGTCATGGGGTTGAACCAGGCTATCAAGGCCGCACCAGAAAGCATAATTACACTGACAACCGAAATTAAGATGCGAATCGCCAGCAGTGCCTGTTGGGGTTGAACGAATTCGACAGCATCGGCTGGTGGAGTCTGATAGCCCGACCAACCCAACAGCTGCAGTGTGCTGAACATGACCAGCGCCATTGTCACACGGCGGATGAAATTGCGCGCGCCGTAATAAATCCCTTCCTGACGGCGGCGTGTTTGCAGCTCATCCCACTCAATGATGTCGGGGAACATGGCATCGGGGAGTACGTACGCGGCGGAGACACCGAAACCCGCCAGCGCACCCAGCACCAACAAAGTGTTTAGCTTCTGGGGCTGCACGAAAAAGATCAGGAATAGTATCAAACCTAAAAGCGCCATACCAACCACATAGGCATCGCGTTTGTTCCTGCGGCGGGAAAACCACAACCAAAACGGCACCGAGAGGATGCAAACCAGCATCAACACACCGAAGAAAGCTGACTCCAACGCCAAATCCATCCCAAAGATATTCGCCTTGGCTAGCAAATTTCCTTCCGACATCCAATAAAGCAAGAAGAAAGGGAATACCACCGCGACCAAATCTAATGCTGTCCAGTTTAGCAGGAAAATCCCCAAGACGAAGCGAAAGGGAATATTACTCCAGGCCAGTTGGAGCAGCTTGTGGATTGGTATAGATTCGGGCGGTTTTTCAACGATCTTTTTCTCACGAATGAACAGAAAAACGACAAGGTAAAAAACAGCTGCCAAAAATCCAAAAACCGCGCCGGCTATCAGATAGCCATTCTGTTGGGAAAAACCAGATTCAAGCGCGTTATCGATCAACATCGGTGCTGTGATCACCACAGCAAAGGAGCCTAACAACTGAAAGGCTGTCCGAAAACCCGAGAGAGCAGTACGTTCATCATATTCTTGCGTCAACTCAGGGGTAAGCGAAAGATAGGGGATCGCAGTTAGCGTGCCGAAAGTATCCACCAGCATAAAGGCCAGGGTCACATAAACAATCAATGCTAGCTGGCTGTCCCAATTGGGTGCGCTCCACATGACCACAAAAGACGCCCCAAAGGGAATCGAAAAGATCAACAAGAATGGACGCCGGCGTCCCCAGCGCGTCTGCACGCGATCGCTAAACATACCCACCAGCGGGTCATTGATCGCGTCCCAAATTAACCCAACGACTGCCCCAAGCGACGCCAGGCGCGGGTCTAAGCCAACAGTGTCAGTGATATAAATGACAAAGAAAAGCGACCGCATCATCCCAATCGATGATGGGCCAAACTCCCCTGAGCCGTAAACCAACTTTGTCCAGAATGGTAATCTTCCATTCTGTTTTTTCTTCGGTAAAGTGTTAATAGTAAAAGTTCCTTTTGTAGATCTCTACAAAATAGGAACCCGGCACCCTATGATAAGTTGCCGGGTTCCTTTGAACTAATGCGAAACCGAAATATGCTGTTATTTCAGAAGAAGGTCCGCCAATCGATCGGGCTTCCAATCCACAACGACTGTACCATCGACATCAAATGTCGGTGTTACCAAATTACCATCTGCCCATTTGCGGACTTGATAGGCAGCCTTCTTGTTGAGTACAACATCAACTTCTTCGAATTCGATGTTGTTATCGGCAAACCAGATGCGAGCTCTTCGACAGGCCGGACACCATTGGTTGCAGTACATTACCACGCCACCTTGCGGCAGGTCTTCAAAAGCGGGTTCTTTCGCCGCAGCCTTTTTGGCCGCCACGGGGTCGATGCGTTCTAATTCCGCAAACAACACATCGTTATCCGGTTGGTCATCGATATCGTGGATGTCAATATATTGGATGACACCTTCTTTGTCTAAAATGAAAATAGCGCGTTCAGATTTTCCATCTGAGCGCAGGACGCCGAATTTCTCAGCGACTTCGCCATGGGGCCAAAAATCGCTCACCAACGGATACGATATACCTTCCAAACTATCCCCCCAAGCTTTCAAACAAGGGACATGATCTACGCTGATACCCAGAACCTGGGTATTTAATTCCTTGAACCGGGCATATTCCGCCTGGTACGAAGGAATCTGGCTCGTTCAGACAGGTGTCCATGCAAGCGGGAAAAACGCGATTACGACATTTTTGCCGCGCAACTCACTCAGCTGTACATCTTTATCTAAATGGCTGCGGAGTTCAAAATCAGGTGCTTTATCGCCAACTTTTAACATCATAGTTACTAACTCTCCTTTTGTCATCTGAACATATTATTCACATTCAAGAGAAAAATGCAAGCCCTACATATGATGTCAGGCAAATCTTTTACCATTTATTAACAAGCCAATATAGACAACCTTAAGAATTCAAGCTAAGATACCAAAAAATGGTACGAGGAGAACCCATGCGCTACGGATACTTTGATGATGAATGCCGCGAATATGTCATCACGCGGCCCGACACCCCCCTCCCTTGGATCAACTACTTAGGCAGCCAGGATTATTTCGCCCTGATCTCCAACACGGCTGGGGGCTATTCCTTTTACAGGGATGCCCGTCTGCGCCGCCTCACCCGCTACCGCTATAACAACATCCCCACCGACTCCGGCGGACGCTACATCTACATCCGTGATAACCAAACGGGCGAATACTGGTCACCAACCTGGCAGCCAGTTCAGGCTGATCTCGATGAGTACACCTGCCGTCAGGGTCTGGGATACGCCATCATCTCATCACAGTATCAACAAATCGATACCAGCATCCGCTATTTTGTCCCTTTAGATGAGAATCTAGAGATTTGGGATCTGACCATCACCAATCAACGCCAGCACGCGGCACAATTATCTCTCTTCTCTTTCATCGAGTTCTGCCTGTGGGATGCCTGGGACGACCAAACCAACTTCCAGCGCAATTTCAACACTGGGGAAGTTGAAGTTGTTGAGGGGACCATTTATCATAAGACAGAATATCGCGAACGGCGGGATCACTTCGCCTATTTCGCTTGCTCTGAAGCGACCAGTGGATTCGACACCCAGCGTGAAGCCTTCTTAGGTTCATACCGGGGATTGGCCAATCCCATCGTAGTCGAATCGGGTCAGTCGGGGAATTCCGTCGCGCACGGTTGGTCGCCGGTCGGCTCACATCAGGTTGATTTAACTCTTGAACCCGGTGAGACCAAGCGAATTATCTTCATTCTAGGATATTTCGAGAATCCCAAGGATGATAAATTCGACCCGCCTGGATCCCATACCATTAAAAAGGATTACGTGAATCCGATCATTGGACACTACTTGCAACCGAAAAAGGTGGATGCCGCTTTCGAGGATTTACGTGCTTCCTGGGATGATCTGCTACATTTCTACCAGGTTGAGAGCACCAACGAACACGTTGACCGCATGGTGGGTATCTGGAACACCTATCAGTGTATGGTGACATTCAACCTCTCGCGTTCAGCCTCCTTTTACGAATCAGGAATTGGGCGGGGTTTGGGGTTCCGCGACTCCAATCAAGATTTATTAGGCTTTGTGCATATGGTGCCCGAACGCGCCCGGGAGCGGATTCTCGATTTAGCTGCCACCCAATTAGAGAACGGCGGCGCCTTTCACCAGTACCAACCTTTGACCAAGCGCGGCAACGATGCCGTGGGGGGCAATTTCAACGACGACCCCCAATGGCTAGTTCTGGCCGTGGCCGCTTACCTGAAAGAGACCGGTGATTTCAGCATCCTTAACGCGCCTACGGCGTACGAAAACAAACCCGACAGCGAGCAGCCCCTTTACGAGCATCTGCAACGCGCCCTGCAGTACACCCTGGATCGTCTGGGCCCCCATGGACTCCCCCTGATCGGGCGCGCCGACTGGAACGATTGCCTGAACTTGAACACCTTCTCCAGCGAGCCTGGCGAATCCTTCCAGACCACAACCACCAAAGATGGTAAGACGGCTGAGTCTATTTTCATCGCCGGCCTGTTCACCCTGGCAGCCCAAGAGATGGCAGATATTGCCGGCGAATATGGTCAGATCGACGATCAAGAACGATATCAAAAGATTGCTGAGGAAATGAACGCCACCACCCTGGCACACGGCTGGGATGGGGAATGGTTCACCCGCGCCTATGACGACTTTGGAAATAAAGTCGGCTCCCATGAATGCGAGGAGGGCCAGATCTACATCGAGCCACAAGGGATGTGTGTCATGGCGGGGATTGGGTTGGAAAACGGGCAAGCAGCCCGGGCGCTGGATTCCGTTCGGGAGCGGCTGGCAACCCCCCATGGGATCGTGCTCCACCAGCCTGCTTACACGCGCTATCATCTCAATTTAGGGGAAATCTCCACCTATCCCCCAGGGTATAAGGAAAACGCCGGGATCTTCTGTCACAACAACCCCTGGGTCGTGATCGCTGAAACCCGTCTGGGAAACGGGGATCAAGCCCTGGATTATTATCTGCGCATCAACCCCTCCGCCCGGGAAGAGATCAGTGAAATCCATCGCTGTGAGCCTTACATCTACGCCCAGATGATCGCTGGGCATGACGCCCCCACCCACGGCGAGGCCAAGAACTCCTGGCTGACCGGCACCGCCGCCTGGAATTACGTCGCCATCACCCAATGGATCTTAGGCGTGCGCCCGACGTATTCAGGGTTGAAGATCGCCCCCGTGATCCCTACAGATTGGGATGGGTTCAAAGTAACCCGGGTGTTCCGCAGTGTCACGTACCACATCCAGGTGAAACGCTACGGCACTGGGAACAAAGTATCGCTCAAAGTAGATGGCCAACCTATACCTGGGGACGTTGTACCCTTTCCCCAAAACGGGTCAGATCCTGTCACGGTCGAAGTCACCTTGACATAGTTGAATATTTATTTCACCGCGGAGACACAGAGTTCGCAGAGAAAGAAATTGGGAGAGAGAATATTGATGTATGAACTCATCCTCAAAAAATCTCTGCGCTCTCGGCGTCTCTGCGGTATATACATATCAATAAGACGGCCCATTGCCATTCAGGGGGATGCGATCAATATCAAAGGGCGATCGCTGATAGACATAATAATTCAACCAGTTTGAGAACAATAAATGGGCGTGGCCGCGCCACTGCACCATGGGAGGCTGCATGGGATCGTCATCGGGGAAATAATTACGCGGCGGTTCGATGGTTATTCCTTTTCCAATGTCGCGCTCGTATTCCAATTTCAACGTCAGGGGATCATATTCCGAGTGCCCGGTGACATAGACTTGTCGGCGATTCTTAGAGCAAACTACATAGATCCCAGCATCATCCGATTCAGATAAGATGTCCAGGTCTGAGATTTTTTGGATATCACTCCGGCGAATTTCCGTATATCGAGAATGGGGTGCGAAGAATTGATCGTCAAAACCGCGCAACAGCATGGTGTGTTTCCGCAAGACGCGATGCTGAAAAACTCCCGACACTTTTT
This sequence comes from uncultured Anaerolineales bacterium, assembly GCA_964560795.1. GTDB lineage: Bacteria > Chloroflexota > Anaerolineae > Anaerolineales > UBA11858 > NIOZ-UU35. Next base: position 11,283 of record CAZLNX010000075.1, read on the forward strand.
TGTCGATAGTATATTTGGGAATGCCGTAACGGTGATACAACCCTGCTTGAGCTGCCCAACAAATGTGCATTGTAGAAAAGACATTGGTTTCAGACCATTCAAAGAAGGTTTGAAGTTCCTGCCAATAATCTACATCATCGAATTCGAGTAGTTCCACTGGCGCGCCCGTGACCACAAGACCATCAAATTTCTCATCCTTTATCTCGTCGAATGTGTGGTAGTGGGCTAACAAGTGTTCGGCAGACGTATTTTTGGCCTGGTGAGAGCAGGTATGCAGCAGCGTGACCTCGATTTGTAAGGCAGAATTCGATAGCAAACGCAGAATCTGGGTTTCGGTGGCAATCTTGGTGGGCATCAGGTTCAAGATGGCAATCTTCAAAGCGCGGATATCCTGAGCCTGGGCGCGCCTTTCCTTGATTATGAAGATATTCTCGGCTTCCAGGGTTGTTTTCGCGGGTAATGTTTGGGGGATGATGACTGGCATGATGCTATCCTTGTGATAGTGCTTGATCCAAATCCCAGAGAATGTCGTCAATATCCTCGATGCCAACACTAAGCCGGATGAAATCTGGAGAGACTCCCGCACTGGCTAACTGTTCCTTAGAAAGCTGGCTGTGCGTTGTGCTGGCCGGGTGGATTGCCAGGCTGCGGGCATCTCCAATATTGGCCAGGTGACTGAAGAGTTGTAAACTATTAATGAACTTAGCACCAGCTTCTTTGCCGCCTTGGATTTCAAACCCCAGAACGCCTCCGGTTCCTTTAGGCAAACATTTTTGTGCTCGTGCAAAATCGGGGTGACTCGGCAACCCCGGGTAGGTTACCCTATTGACTTTGGGGTGGTTTTCTAAGAACTCAGCTACCATCAGTGCATTCTGAGCGTGACGTTCCATGCGTAAGCTTAGCGTTTCCAACCCCTGGATGAGCTGCCAGGAGTTGAAAGGAGCCTGACAGGCTCCGATATCCCGCAATATTTGTACTCTCGCTTTGAGTATAAAAGCCAACTCTCCCAGATCCGCGTATACCAGTCCGTTATAACTGGGGTCGGGGGTTGTAAAATTGGCGAAACGTCCACTGGCAGCCCAATCGAAATTACCGCCATCGATAATGACTCCTCCTATTGTAGTGCCATGCCCACCGATGAACTTGGTTGTGGAATGCACTACAATATTTGCTCCCCATTCGAAAGGCTGGCAGAGATATGGTGTAGCAAAGGTGTTATCGATTATCAGGGGGATACCGTGCTCCTGAGCTATTTCTGAAACTTCATCAAAGGGGAAAACATTGATGCGTGGATTCCCCAAGGTTTCACCCCAGATCAATTTTGTGTTGGGTTGAATAGCCCGGCGAAAACCATCCGGATCACTTGGATCTACAAAAGTAGTGTCGATGCCGATGCGGGGAAATGTATTATGGAATTGGCTGACGGTCCCACCGTAGAGAGTAGATGCAGCCACAATATGATCTCCTGCCTCGCAAAGTGTGAGTATCGCCATGGTCTGGGCAGCATGTCCTGAACTAGCAGCCAAAGCCCCAACACCGCCTTCAAGATCTGCAATACGCTGTTCGAAGACATCACTTGTTGGGTTCATGATCCTGGTATAAATATTGCCTGGCTCTTCCAATGAAAATAATTTAGCGGCGTGAGCAGTGTTTTCAAAAACATAAGATGTCGTCTGATAAATGGGTACTGCTCTGGCTCCGGTTGCAGGATCCGGTTGTTGCCCGGAGTGCAGCTGGCGGGTGCTAAAACCTAACTGGCGATCTTTTGTGTGTTCTGTCATAATATTCATCTCCTATAAAATAATTTTCGAATTTTGATACAGTACCCTCCGGTGCTCTTGCACCGGAGGGGCGAAACGGCGAGTGGAATTCGCCATTTCGCGCAAAACAAAAAGCGGCGGACAGCCATCTCGAAATTCACTAGGAATTTACGGGAAGCTGTCCGCCGCCTTGAAGTGTTGACCCTATAGGATCACACGTTGAATGCTACACAATCAACTCCTTACCCAGGCGGTAATAACAGCCCCCGCCCGGGGCATGACCATGCTTGAATGATACATCGTGTTGAAAAAGCTCTTCTGTGACATTGGGCCAATCTTATGGGTACAATTTATATTTGTCAAGAGGGTAGATGTAGATTTATAATTTTTTTATGTTTCACTCACCAATCAAAGGAGAGCTAAAATGCACAAAAAAAGTATTGAACTTCTTAATAATGCGGTTGCAGACGAGATGTCAGCAGTGCACCAGTATATGTATTTCCATTTTCACTGCGAGGATCAGGGATATGACCTGTTAGCAGGCTTGTTCATTCGAACTGCTATTGAAGAAATGGATCACATCGAGCGCTGTGCTGAGAGGATTCTGTTCCTGGGGGGCGAAGTTGAAATGGTCGCATCCATGGAAGTGCAGAAAATACACGATGTAGTAGAAATGTTGAAACTAGCCCGAAAGATGGAAGAGGACAGCACACGAGATTACAACATTTGGGCTAACGAATGCTCTGCTAATGCTGATTCTGCCTCCAGGAAAGTTTTCGAAGGTCTCGTTGACGATGAAGAACGCCACTTCGACCAGTACGATACCGAGATGGAAAGCATCAACAAATTCGGCGAGCGCTATTTAGCCCTCCAATCAATGGAACGCAGCAGGAATATGGCAGCTGGTACTGGGGAAGAATAACCCAATCCTTGCGATCAATTCCTAAACTGAAGCAGGTCATTCACTTTTTGATGACCTGCTTTTTCTTTTGTAGTGATGGGGTACAAGGCGGAGAGAACCAGATAGATTTTTGTGATGACACCATTCAAGAAGTTTTCGCTGAATAGTAGTTGGCCAAATCTTGACACCGGTGTCATTTTAAGATATTCTATTGACACCGGTGTCAAGACCTCTTAATTGCAAGAAGTTAATTCCAATGACAAAAGTAACGATCAGAGATGTTGCCAAACACGCAGGGGTATCTTTTAAAACTGTTTCCAGAGTCATCAACAACGAACCCTTTGTCAAAGAAACCACCCGCCTGAAAGTTCAGACCGCCATCGATGAACTGGGATATGTTGTCAGCCTACCTGCCAAACGCCTTTCGAGTGGCCGCTCATACACCATAGGCTTGATTTTCCACAACGCCAGTTGGCACTATATTCAAGATGTCCAAAAGGGGGTTCTAGAAACCGGACGAGAATTTGGTTATCACACTCTGATGCATCCCTGCGATGTCAATCAAGATGAGGATATCAATGAAATTCTCAATATGGTTTCCCAGCGTTTGGTAGATGGCCTGATCTTCACTCCGCCAGCAGATAACGCCGCAAAGTTAATTCGAGAATTACAAACGCTCAAGGTACCATTCATATCTCTCTCCCCCAAAGATCGAAGATACATCCAACCCTACGTAACAACCACAGACCTCGACGGGGCTTTCGAGATGACCAGCTACTTGATCAGCCTGGGCCATACCCGGATCGGATTCATCCACGGCCCCAACGAGCAGCAAGCCCCTCACGATCGGTTTGCGGGATATCAGAGTGCCTTGGCAGAAGCTGGCGTAACACTTGATCCTGCGTTGGTGATATCGGGGGATGATCACTTCAAATCAGGAATATTGGCAGCCCAAGAACTGCTTAGCAAAAACCCGCCTTTGACCGCGATCTTCGCCAACAACGATGAGATGGCTGCAGGGGCTATCGCTGCAGTTTTCGATGCAGGTTTACGAGTACCCCAGGATATCTCTGTAGCTGGCTTCGATAATATCCCCCTGGCCGAGCAAATCTGGCCGCCTCTCACCACTGTTGAGCAGCCCATTTTCGAAATGGCCACCCATGCCACCACTCACTTGATAAAAATGCTCAATGGTGAGAATGATTTTGATTTGGAGTTCAAAATACCAACGAAATTGGTAATTAGACAATCAACCGCAAAAATAGAAGATAGGAGATAAAAAAATGTACACCCCCAAACCCGAAAATAAATTCACTTTTGGCCTGTGGACCGTTGGAAATATCGGCCGCGATCCCTTCGGTGAGCCGACCCGCCCGGTGAAATCCCCCGTGGAACTGGTTCACCTGTTGGCCGAAGTGGGTGCCTATGGCGTCAATTTCCACGATAACGATCTGGTGCCTATCGATGCCACGCCAGCCGAGCGCGATAAGATCGTCGCTGATTTCAAGGGTGCCCTGGCTGAGACTGGCATCGTCGTTCCCATGGCAACCACCAACCTCTTCGGTGATCCAGCCTTCAAAGACGGCGCCTTCACCTCCAACGATCCCAAGGTGCGCGCGTATGCCGTACAGAAGACCATGAACTCCATTGATCTGGGCGTTGAACTTGGAGCAAAATTCTACGTCTTTTGGGGCGGCCGCGAGGGCACTGAGACCGATGCCGCCAAAGACCCCATCACCGCCATCAAGCGCAGCCGTGAAGCAATGAACTTCCTGTGCGAATACGTGATTGACCAAGGATATGATCTCAAGTTTGCCTTAGAAGCCAAGCCCAACGAGCCGCGCGGTGACATCTACAACAGCACCACCGGGCATATGCTGGCCTTCATCGAAACCCTCGACCATCCCGAAATGGTGGGTGTCAATCCCGAGGTGGCCCACGAACATATGGCTGGGTTGAACTTCGTCCATGGCGTAGCCCAGGCTATGGAAGCGGACAAGCTCTTCCACATTGATCTCAACGATCAGGCTTTTGGCCGCTACGACCAGGATTTCCGTTTTGGGGCAGTCAACCTAAAGAGCGCTTTCTTCCTGGTCAAGCTGCTTGAGGACAACGGTTACGGTGGCCCACGTCATTTCGATGCTCATGCTTACCGCACCGAAGACTACGAAGGTGTCAAGGATTTCGCCCGCGGCTGTATGCGCACATACCTGATCCTGAAGGAAAAAGCCGAGCAGTTTAACGCCGATAAGGAAATTCAGGAAATCTTAGCCGAGATCAACGCCGACGACGGCTCAACGGACGGCTTCAAAGGTGTTTATACAGCTGAGAAAGCCGCTGCACTGAAAGCTCACGCTTTCGATCGCCAGGCTCTGGGAGCTCGCGGTTTTCAGTACGAGCGCCTGGATCAACTGGTTGTCGAACTGCTCCTAGGCGTTCGATAATAAATATGATGACTTGAGACTTCCGAAGCGCCAAAAATCGGCGAGACTTCGGAAGTCTAACACTATCAACTTTTAGGAATAACTTTTCCCAATGGAAACTGTCCAGTATCAAGGCTTCGAATGTGTGCAGCTCTCCAATGAGCACCTAACCTTGCTGGTGACTCAGTCGGTTGGGCCGCGGGTCATTTCCCTTAGCTTTAACGGCGGAGACAACCTTCTCGCCGTATTACCTGACTTTGTAACCGAACGCCCAGATGGCGAACTGTTCCACTTCTATGGTGGACATCGATTGTGGCATGCGCCAGAAGGCATGCCGCGCACCTACCACCTCGATAATGAACCTGTGGACATCACCCCAACAGACACTGGGTTGTTGATCACACAAAAAGTCGAACCCCAGACAGGGATCGAAAAATCCATCCACATCGCACTCGCTGATGATCAACCCCAGGTCACCATCCGACATACGCTGACCAATCAGGGTCTATGGCCTGTGGAGTGTGCCCCGTGGGCAATTACCCAGTTCAAGCCTGGCGGCGTGGCAATCTTACCGCAGTCACGTGAGCCGCGCGAATTTTTACCTAATCGCGCCTTGGCAATATGGACGTATTCAGATATCGCCAGCCCACATGTAACCTGGGGAAACGACTGCATCCTTTATAGAGCAGAGATGCAGGAGGGGGCTTTCAAGATCGGCTTTCCCAACCCGCACGGTTGGCTGGCTTACTGGCTAGATGGAATTTTGTTCGTCAAGCGGGCGACTTATGATCCAAAAACGAGATACTACGATCATGGCAGTTCAAGTGAATGCTACTGCAATGAACAATTTCTTGAACTGGAAACCCTGGCCCCGGTTAGCACTATACCCCCGGGCTCATCTGTGACGCATATCGAGACCTGGGAGTTATACGCTGATGTAGGTCGCCCCATAAATGAATCCGCCGCGCAGAAACTTGTAGATACCCTAGGATTGGAGTAAACAAGATGACTTATTTCATTGGTATTGACTCATCAACAACCGCTACAAAAGCTTTGCTCATGGATGAAAAAGGGGAAGTCGTCGCTGTTGCTTCATCCGAGTATTCTTATGAGATTCCACACCCGTTGTGGACGGAACAGGACCCAGATTTGTGGTGGTCTGCCACTGTGAAGAGTATCCAGCAAGTGATGGCTGATTCTGCTATTGAAGGCTCCCAGGTCAAAGGGATCGGCCTGACCGGGCAGATGCACGGCCTGGTGCTGCTCGACGAACATGGCCAGGTGCTGCGACCATCGATCTTGTGGAATGATCAACGTACTGGGGCGCAGTGCGATGAAATCCGTACGCGTCTTGGAAAAGAGCGCCTGATCCAGATCACCGGTAACGATGCCCTGACAGGCTTTACCGCGCCGAAGATCCTCTGGGTTCAAGAGAACGAGCCCGATGTTTGGGCGCGAGCGCGGCACATCCTGCTGCCCAAAGATTATGTCCGCTACAAGCTCACTGGCGAATTTGCCACTGACTGCGCAGGGGGCGCAGGCACGCTGCTTTTCGATGTCAAGAGCAGGACATGGTCTCCAGATGTATTAGCTGCCCTGGAGATTCCTCGTGAACATCTTCCTCCAACCTTCGAGGGATCCCAGGTAACGGCATTTCTTTCTCCTTACGCGGCCGCGGATACCGGCTTGGTCCCCGGTATCCCGGTCGCCGGAGGTGGCGGCGATCAAGCTGCCGCAGCCGTTGGCACAGGTGCCGTTGAAGAAGGGATTGTGTCCCTAAGTCTGGGCACGTCGGGGGTAGTATTCGCTACATCAGATCAGCCCACCATCGAACCCGAGGGGCGCCTGCACGCTTTCTGTCATGCCGTGCCCGGGAAGTGGCATCTCATGGGTGTGATGCTCTCCGCGGCGGGTAGCTTGCGCTGGCACCGCGACACCTTTGCTCCAGGTGAAGATTTTGGTGATTTCGTTGATATGGCTCGCGAGATCCCCGCAGGTAGTGATGGCCTGTTATTTCTACCCTATCTAACTGGCGAGCGCACACCCCACCCTGATCCCCTGGCTCGTGGGGCTTTCGTCGGGTTGACATTACGACACACACTGCCACATATGACTCGGGCGGTGCTAGAGGGTGTGTCCTATGGCCTGCGAGACAGCTTCGAACTGATGCTAAATGCCGGGTTGCCGGACATCTCTCAGGTGCGTATCACCGGTGGCGGTACCAAGAACCCATTGTGGCGACAAATCCTAGCCGATGTGCTAGGAACAGAACTAGTCACGGTGAACTCTGAGGAGGGCGCAGCATATGGCGCAGCCCTGCTAGCAGCCACAGGCGCTGGAGTTTTCTCAGATGTTGAGTCAGCCTGTAAGAGCACGATCAGCATCACCGGGCGAACCACCCCCGGCCCAGATCAGGAAGTGTACTCTAGGAATTATCCCCACTATCGGGATCTATATCCGGCGCTAAAAAACACCTTTGCCGCACTGGCTGATTAAACTTCACTCATCTACCATCAGGCGAGATTCGAAGGGGTCTACTATCTTCGGAGCGTACTCTTCGGAATATTTGGGCATCCCAACCAAATAATCAAACATATCGTTGACTCATCCAGCATAATCCCTAAACAGTCTACTCTTACAGTTCCATTAAAAACGTGTCGAATCTGAAGATGTTTTTTACCTTAGGATTCCACAGATCTTGAAGGAATGAACTTTGAATAACATGAAGGAGTAAATATCATGGAATGAGTTTACACCAGCGTTTTCGCGTTGGAAAATTAAATATTTTCCAACTCAATCACCACCTTCTGTATACTTGCAAATGAGGGGCGCCACAAATAATACGTAATGTATAATATAAGTATCACAGAAGAACTCCCGAAAAAGGGGGGAATATGAATACAACTAACGTCCTATATGAACATCCAATCTCAGTCGTAATTCCGGCATACAATGTGGAAGATGAAGTAGAAACTGTATTATGTTCTTTACCTCCTTTTGTAGACCATATCATCGTAATTGATGATGCCAGCAGAGATTCTACAATTCAGATCGTCGAGAATGTTGCCAAGGAGGATCAAAGGATTATTCTGCTGCAACATAAAAAAAACCTAGGGGTTGGGGGTGCAATGGTTAGCGGTCTAAAAAAGGCTCTAGAATTATCATCACATGTGATAGTAAAACTGGATGGTGATGGCCAGATGAGCGCCGAAGATTTACCTCGTTTCATTATTCCATTACTATCTGGAATTGCTGACTACACCAAAGGCAATCGATTTCGTGATTTAGAAACACTTAGGACAATGCCCTTTGTTAGGTTATGGGGTAATACTGCCTTGTCTTTTCTTGTCAAAGCAGCAACAGGGTACTGGGACTGTTTGGACCCTTGCAATGGCTATTTAGCGATCCGAGGCGATGTACTCAAACAGATTCCACTAGATAAGATCCATCACACATATTTCTTTGAAATATC
>CAZLNX010000076.1:0-19731 GCA_964560795.1 uncultured Anaerolineales bacterium
AGGTATCTTCACTTGTTTTTTTGGTAAAGGACTTGACTTCATGATAGTAAGCTTTGAAAAGGTTTTTGTAATTGAAGAGGTCAAAAATGACAGAGAATAATGTGCATAATATGATCATCATTGGCTCAGGCCCGGCGGGACTTGCTGCAGCGTTGTATGCTTCTCGAGCCAATCTGGACCCCCTGGTTTTTACGGGAATGCTTTTGGGTGGTCAAGTTGCCCAGACACATATCGTTGAAAATTATCCTGGATTTCCTGAAGGGATTGGTGGGCAAGAATTAGTCGAAGCTTTCCATAAGCAGGCAGAACGTTTTGGGACGCGAGTCGAATTTGATAATGTCACAGATATTGATTTTTCAGAACGCCCCTTCAAAGTGACTACATACGGCGGTGAGCATTTTGCCAAAACCTTGGTGCTTACCACGGGAGCCAACCCTCGCAAACTAGATATCCCTGGCGAGGAAGAATTTACTGGTCGCGGCGTCTCGTACTGTGGAACATGCGATGGTCACTTTTTCACCGATAAAGATGTCCTTGTCGTTGGTGGTGGTGACAGCGCGATGGAAGAGGGTCTCTTCCTGACACGTTACGCCAACTCTGTGATCGTTGTTCATCGCCGTGATGAATTGCGAGCTGGAAAATTACTGCAGGAGCGCGCCTTTAATAACCCCAAAGTCGACTTCATTTGGGATAGCGTGATAACTGATATTGAAGGTGATGGCGTTGTTCAGAAAGTGAAACTGCAAAACAATAAAACTGGTGAAGTTAGCGAGCACAACACAGATGGCGTTTTCATCTTTATCGGGCATATCCCCAACACTGAACTCTATAAAGGGCAGCTCGAAATGGATGATCTTGGATATCTGGTCGTTGACAAGTATATGCAGACCGATGTCCCTGGTGTTTATGCTGCTGGCGAAGTGGCTGACTCCCATTTCCGTCAAGTGATTACCTCGGCAGGTATGGGCGCAGCGGCAGCCATGCAAGCGATTCACTTTCTTGAAGCACAGCCTGAATAAGATGTTCACCCCCTGGCAATACCTTTGTCCGGGGGTGTTTTCTATCTGGCAAAATCTGGTAAGAATAGTAGAATATCTTTGTTTCCAAAAAAGTTAACTCTAAATCTCTAGGAGAATGGAATGAATAAGAAAGTGTCAATTATTGGTGCCGGAATGACTGGGTCGACAACTGCCCATTGGCTAGCTGAGCGTGAAATCGCAGACATTGTCTTAGTCGATGTTGTCGAAGGGATGCCCCAAGGCAAAGCCCTCGATATGCAGGAAGCTATGCCGGTGATCGGAAAAGATGTCAGCATCACGGGAAGCAATGAGTATGGTCCTACAGAAGGCTCGGATATCATTGTGATAACCGCGGGTCTGCCCCGAAAACCGGGCATGAGCCGGGATGATCTGTTGGCGGCCAATACTGAAATTGTTAGTAATGTAGCAGAAGAAACCATAAAGCTTTCCCCCAATGCCATCTATATCGTATTGACAAATCCCCTCGATGTGATGACGTACCTCACATGGAAGAAGACTGGTCTGGCACCAAACCGTGTTATTGGTCAGGCTGGTATTCTCGATTCAGCGCGCATGCGGGCTTTCGTGGCTATGGAATTGGGCGTCAGTGTTGCGAATATCAATTGCTATGTCTTAGGTGGTCATGGAGATTCCATGGTGCCTCTGACCCGGCATTCCAATGTTGCGGGCGTTCCCTTGCATAAAACCATGCCTGAGGATCGTTTGGAAGCCATCGTCGAGCGCACGCGTAAGGGTGGCGGCGAGATTGTCAGCTTGCTCAAGCAGGGCAGTGCCTTCTATGCCCCATCAGCTGGGATCGCCCAAATGGTGGAAGCGATTCTCAAAGACAAGCAGCTCATTATCCCCGCGGCTGTTTATATGAAGGGTGAGTATGGCCTAAATGGCATCTACTTCGGAGCGCCGGCTCAACTTGGTGCCAATGGGTTAGAGAAAGTCATTGAGTATGAATTGAATGATGAAGAGATGGCTGCGCTCAAGAAATCTGCTGAAGGTGTCGCAGCCAATACCGCGAAACTAGGGTTATAAACATTGCATTATATAAGGCAGGATTTCAAACCTGCCAAGATTAGATGGTAGAAAGGATTGAAATGATACTGAAAGATAAGATTGCTGCACAACTGCCGGAATGGCAAGAACGAGTTCGCAAACTCGTCAAAGAAAATGGCGATGTGGTGGTTGGCGATGTGACTGTCAGCCAGGCATATGGAGGCATGCGCGGCGCCAAAGTTTTAGTCACGGATATTTCATATGTTGACCCCGAAGAGGGCATCCGCTTTCGTGGCTATACTATTCCCGAACTTCTTGAACTGTTGCCCAAAGCAGAAGGTTCGAAATTTCCCTTGTCTGGCGGCCTCTTTTATTTGCTCTTGATTGGTGAGGTTCCTACCTTTGAAGAAGCCATGGCTGTCGAGGATGAATGGAAAGCGCGCAGTGAAGTTCCCGCATACGTCTTTGATGTCATCAAAGCCATGCCAGCGAATACACATCCAATGTCCATGTTCTCGCAGGCAATTCTGGCATTACAGACTGAATCTGTCTTTGCCAAACGCTATCAGGAAGGCATGACCAAAGCCGAATATTGGGAAACCACCCTCGAAGATACGTTAAATTTGACTGCAAAACTGCCCTCGATTGCTGCGTTTATTTACAATCACAAGTTTGGCAATGGTGAATTTGTATCCCCACTCGACGATTTGGACTGGGCTGGTAACTTTGCCTATATGATTGGAAAAGGCACTCAAGCTTATCAAGATCTGACCCGATTGTATTTCTTCCTGCATTCAGATCACGAAAGTGGCAATGCCAGTGCTCACGCAACGCACCTGGTGGGCTCGACGCTGGCTGATGTTTACTATGCCTGCAATGCTGGAATCAACGCCTTAGCCGGACCGCTGCACGGGCTGGCCAACCAGATGAGCCTGAAATGGCTCTTGAGTGTCCGAGATGAGTTTGGCGGCTTACCCACGAAGGAACAATTCGAGCAATATTGCTGGGATACGCTCAATTCTGGGCAGGTAATCCCTGGTTATGGACATGCTGTTTTGCGCCAACCTGACCCCCGCTACACCGCCCAATTCAAATTCGGACAAGAATTCATGCCCGATGATGAACTCTTCCAATTAGTCGAATTGGCATTTGAAGTTATCCCTAAGGTACTGGGTGAAACAGGCAAAGTAAAGAACCCCTGGCCCAATGTGGATGCTGTTAGTGGCACGCTGCAATATCATTATGGTATGCGCGAGTTCGATTTCTATACCGTTCTTTTTGGTGTCAGTCGAATCCTCGGTGTGACCGCCAATGCCGTCTGGGCGCGTGCCTTAGGGCAACCCCTTGAGCGGCCGAAATCGCTCACTACGAAGATGCTAGAAGATATTGTCGCTGCTGCCAAGTAGTAGTTTTCGAAGTAGCAAACAAGAAATCCCTCTCGATCAACTGAGAGGGATTTTCGATTTCTAATTCTTGTTATCTCGTTCCATCGCTCTGCGGTGGAACATAGGCTTGTTGGCGTTTTATGGAGTAGGGGTCAACACCTGCGCTTCACCTGTCCAGGTGAAAACGCGCATATTACTGGCTGCGCCGGCGGTATCCCATATTGCTTCACCATTTTCGTCTGTGCCAACCTGCCTGACGGGCATAATCCACCAACGGTAAACGTGAGGATCGCTGGTCGGGGCACGGAAGGAAGCGGGGATGATGAATTTCGTGTCTTCGACGTAATCCACAATTTTGCGACCCTGACCTTCGGTAATATCTTCCACGGTGACTGCGTACGATTCGTTCTCACGGAGCGTGCCCACCGCGGCCCATTGCAGGGTTACGATATCATCTTCTAGGGTGAAGTAGGAGCCATCGGCTGGCAGCAGTAGGTTCGGGGCGGGGTAAGGAGGCGGTGCTGTGGGTGTAGGAGTCGGCCCGGGTGTTGCTGCCCTCTCACACAAAGGAATCACCAGGTTCATCCCAAAGAATACCGTGTTGTTGACCATGCCGTTGTACTCTTTGATCGCATCCATCGGTATTGCATAGTTTGTCGAAATACTGCTCAGGGTATCGTTCTCCTGGACAGAATAAATAACTTTCTCACACGCGGCATAGGTTGCTTCCGGTCCGCTCAGTGTAGCGGTTGGGAAGGGTGTCACCGTGGGTGTAGGATGAGGAATTTGGAGTTCTTGTCCATCAAACAGCGTGGCGCAATCTGCAGGCAAACTGTTCAACCGCACAATACTTTGAACTGATACATCAAATGCAACCGCAATACCACCACATGTGTCCCCAGACCTGACGATATAGGTAAAGGGCGTAGGTGAGGGCAGGGGAGTTGGCGTCATCGTTGGGGTCAACGGGGTTGGCGTAATTGAAGGGGTTATTGTCAACGTCTGTGTGGGGGTCTGCGTTGGTTCGACGACGCGCCCCGTCCGCTGCAAAGCGAAAAATACCATCACAGCGCCAATGGCCAAGAATATAGCCAAAAGGATGATCGCCATGGGTAAGCTCAAAGTAATTTCCGGCATGCGACTGCCTCGCAGCGCTTTGGATGTTTCGGCAGGACTGCCTCCATTGGCTACCAGCTCGCTTCCACAAACCAAACAACGCGTTGCATCATTGCTGAGACGAGTACCACAAGTCGGGCAAAGTTTTGTTGAAGTTACTGAATTTTCAGTGGTCATAGGTAAATTGTCTTTGAAGGTAATTTGCTGGCCTCCAAATAGCGGCGATGATTATACCAGCCTTTGTTTTGCCTTGCGAATCGATTTGAAATGATGAAACTTCACAGAATATGGCAGTTTTGACCAGTAGTTTTAGTGTTTATTTGATTTTCTTGATGGTATGATATCTTCAAGGAAAGTTGTTATGTGTCGACAAAAACAAAAGCCACTGTTGTTCGTTTGTATCTTATCTATGAGTTTAGCTTGCTCTCTTCCTCAGCGTTTACTCTCGCCATCACAACCACAGCAGCCTTTGACAACTTCAACGCCAAGCCATCTCCCCTCTCTATCGCTATCTCCATCCCCAACTAACATCATCCCTACACCGAGCGAAACGCCTGAGCCAGTGTCGAACCTAGATTGGCAACTGATCCAGCGTGAACGCTTGGATGAGAAACCTGATCTGAATTTCGAAATGATCGTTCAATATCCTTTTCTCCAGGGCAGTGACCATAAATATGTGGTCTGGTTCAATAATCTGATTGAAAACGACGTGAATACTGAATTCGAAGAGATGGATCGCTGGCTAGAAGATGCAGTTCCTTCGGATGGTATTGGTATGTTCTCGGAAGTCTATTTCTCCCTCCCTTCTGCGCAAATATGGGGCTCAGATGAAGATTTTGGAGAATTTCCCGATAGCCAGGGAGTAATGACCCCAGAGCAAGTTGTTATCAATGTAGGACATGATGTCTTATCTGTTTTATTTGTTAATTTCTTCTATCTGGGGGGTGCACATCCTGGCTCTTATCACTGGAGCATAAACTACGATTTCGCCACTGGGCAAGAGCTATCTTTAGGCGATCTCTTTATCCCTGGTTCGCCATATCTGGAACGGATATCGGATTACTCAATCCAGCAATTGAATGAAAGGCTGGAATTCGATATCTGGGAGGATGGTGCTGAACCGACTTTAGAAAACTACGATGTCTGGGCTTTATCAGCAGATGGTATTTTGATTATCTTCGATGAATATCAGGTCGCTCCTTATGCGGCTGGTCCCCAACAGGTGATCGTCCCTTTTGATATCTTTGCCGATATCATTCACCCTCAGGGACCGATTGGTCAACTTTCCAGGGGGGATTGAACGTATCAATTGTTATTGGAGGGCTCAAATGGCTGCAATTACTCTTTTCGGTATCTTTTTCCTGTTCTTCTTCCAACTGATCTCCGATTTCGTCGAAGCCATCTATGCTTTTGGTCTGATGGGCACCAGCATTCCGCCTGAGATCGTCAGCGTACTCTTCTTATTTTCGCCCCTGCTTCTATTTTTCTTCCGCAAACGTATCTCCCTAAAAATCCTTTGGGCGTTTGGGGGACTGGTATTAGCCAGCCGGGTGATTTCTCCTCTGTTGGATACGCGCGGCGTGATGATCGTTTCTGGTATTGGTGTAGGCGCGTTTCTGCTCTTTCTTCCAACCCTGATCTGGCACAGAAAAGTAAAGCCCACATCTCTAGCCGCAGGCCTGATGCTGGGATTGTCATTGTCGATTCTCTTCCGAACGTTGAATTCTGGTTATGACATCACTGGCTACGGCTTGCTGGAAGGAATTGGTTGGATCTTTGCTGTAGTCGCGACTGGTTTGATGGTTAGGGAGCTCGCTGGTCCGGTGGATGAGCAGCCTGAGGACGATCAGCCAGGGGGATTTGGTCGACTCTTAGGCGGGAGCCTCGGACTGATGGCTGTGTTGATCCTGTTCTATTTTGCCTTTACTGCTCCCAATGTGATTGCCCGTTGGACAGGGACAAGCTATATGATGATCGTTGCATTGATGATCTTCGTATTAGTGGGTTTTTCACTGCTCTTTTACAACAACTCACGCTTTTTGAGTCTTCTCTCCCCTGGGGCCTTACTTCTATGGAATCTCCTCTTTGCCTTGGCTTTGGTCTTGACCATCTTCCCTCACCAACTCCGATTCCCCGTTGAGCCTGGTGCATATCCTTTCTACGAACCCCCTGTCGCACCTGTATGGTCGCTAGCTCTAATTGGGATGATCGTTCTCTTCCCAGTGCTATTGGTAGATTTTATGCTCTTCTATAAGGAGTTGGTGAATAGCAAACCAAAACCGCCGGCTCTGGGCGGAAGCTTTGCAACAGCATCCCTGTTTATGCTATTGATGATTTTTAGCCAAGCGTTCACGACCGTGTATTCATATATACCTGTTGTGGGTCCATTTTTCCGCGACAGGTTCTGGCAGGTGTTTCTCGTCCTTGGCATCGTCATCACCCTAACCGCTTTATCCCTTCGCAGGGAAACCTTTGCGATCAAACCTTTAGAAGCCCAATTTCCGGGAGCGAATAATTTCATCTGGATTTTGACTGTGGTGGGTATCATCACCATCGCGGGTGTGTACTGGCGTACACCCGATCCAATTCAGCCATCGGGTGATCAAAGTGAGCTGAAAATCCTAACATATAACATCCAGCAAGGGTACAGCGAGGGTGGGTTGAAGAATTTCGATGGACAATTGGACTTGATTCGAGATGTCAACGCCGACGTGATTGGCTTGCAAGAGTCCGATACCAATCGCGTCGCTGGGGGCAATGCTGACATCGTGCGCTATTTTGCCGAGCGCTTAAATATGTACTCTTATTATGGACCAAAAGTGGTTCCAGGGACCTTCGGGATCGCATTGCTATCCAGATACCCCATCGAAAATCCACGTACATTCTACATGTACAGTGAGAAGGAGCAGACAGCGACCATATTTGCCCAGATAACTGTTGGGGGGAAAACATTCAATATCTTTGTCACCCATCTCGGTAATGGTGGACCGCTCATTCAGGAAGAGCATTTCTTGGCGGAAATCGTTGGCAAAGAAGATGTCATCGCCATGGGTGATTTCAATTTCAACCCGGATACTGAACAATATCAATTAACTACGCAGACCCTGGATGATGCCTGGCTTCTACGCTGGCCGGACGATGTAGATGATGAAGGTGTTCATTTAGATAAGCGCATCGATCATATCTTTGTTTCCCCCGGAACGCAGGTTCTTGATGCCCGCTACCTGCTATCCCCAGCGTCCGATCATCCTGCGATGGAAGTCGAGATCGAATGGTAGGCTTATTCCACAAACTGCCAGGGACACAGACGTCGTTCCAACCAATCTACTGAAAAATATAACCCTAGCCCGAGTAAACTCATGGCGATCACCCCTGCGTACATTGCGGGATAATCGAGCAGCGTACTGCCGTTGAAATAGATGTAGTATCCCAGGCCACGCTGTGTGGCGAAAAGCTCGGCGATGTACAGCACGGCTACTGCTGTGCCGACCGATTGGCGCAAAGCTGTCAGAATCGCGGGCAGGCTGGCGGGCAGATATACAAATCGAAAAAGGGCTCGCCGCCCCGCGCCCAGGCTGTGCACAGATTGAATCAACTCCGCAGGTAGTGCCGCAGCCTTGTCGCGCACCAGCACCAAAATCTGGAAGAAGAGGATCATAAAAATGATCACGATTTTGGGTAGATCGCCGATGCCTAAAAAGAGCAGCACAATTGGAACAAGCACCACTTTGGGGATGGGATAGAGCAAGTAAATTACGGGAGAGAAAATGCGATTGAGCCGCTTTGATTGTCCCAACACCAGCCCTGCAGGAGCCGCTAAAGCAATTGAAAGCAGCATGCTCGCGGTCACTCGCCACAAGCTAGCTGCTACATGCTCCAGCATATTCCCATTGAATAGTTCTTGGAAGAAGACCTGAATAACGCGTACCGGTGATGGCAAAATGTTGCGCTGGATGATGAGCGCGGCCACCTGCCAGAGCAGCAGCATTGCCAGAGCCGCGAAAAACACATCGCGTTTTTTCATGCTGCCTCCATACGCTGGCGCAGTTCATGGCAGCGTTGGGTGTAAGCCTGGCTGTCACGGTAAGCCGCGGTGCCGGCTTCGGGATTGTCGATCACAACGGCGGACGTGTTCGGTGGGCTGTCAAGCAGTAGGATTTTTCGCCCCATCATGGCTGCCTCTTCTATGGCATGGGTAACGATCACCAGGGTCAGCTCTTGCTCATCGCAGATCTCCAGGGTTAGATTTTGCAGATCGGCGCGGGTGACGGCATCCAGCGATGAGAAGGGCTCATCCATCAGGAGCAGGTCGGGGTTCAGGGCTAAAGTCCGGGCGATGGCCGTACGCTGGCGCTGTCCCCCGGAAAGTTGTGCAGGGAATTTGTCGGCCAATTCGTGCAGGCCTAACCTTTCAAGCCAAGAAAAAGCATCACTCGCGGCAACCCACCCCTCGCCAGGAGCGTGCGTCCCGTCTGGGCCATAAAACCCACGGATGCGTAATCCCAATTCAGCATTCTGTCGCACCGTCGCCCAGGGGAGCAGTCCATATTCTTGTAAAATCAAACCCGAATGCGGGCGCGGCCGGGTGAGGGGTTGTTCATTAATCAGCAATTCTCCCGTGGTGGGGAAACGCAGACCGGCGAGCAGGTAGAGTAGGGTTGTTTTTCCACACCCCGAGGGGCCGATGATCGCCCAGCGTTCGCCGCGCTGGATATGCCAGTTGAAGTTCTGCAACACCGGTATGGTTTTGGGATAGGCGAAGGTGAGTTCTTTGAGCGTGATCATGGCAATTATGACAAAAAAAGAGGCTGGAATTCTCCAGCCTCCAGATTGTATCGCGAGTGTGAAATTTAGGGCAGCAAATCGGCGTTGACCGAGTCGCCATAGGTTACATCGACGTCAAGCAGACCCTGGCTCTGTGCCCAATCCTGCGCGTCGCCCCAGTCGGCTTCGTTGGGAACGCCTGCCGTAGGGAAGGTGGGGATCTGATAGCTTTCCATCAACGGCGGCGGGACAAGTTTTTTCTCGGCTAGCAAACCGGCATATTGTGACGGATCGCTGTTGATCTTTTCAACCGCTTCCTCAATGGCTGCCAGGAAGGCTTTTACCGCTTCAGGGTTTTCGTCGATTACGGCCTTGCGGAAAGAGATCACGCTGGCTCCATAAGAGGGGGCATGACGATCATCCAACACGGTAATCGCACCCGATTGCTCAGCCAGCGGACCTAAGGGATCGGGCAGTACGCCGGCCTGCATCTCGCCTGAGCCAAGCAGTGCCAGACGGTCGGGAATTTTCGGCACAGCCAAGGTGACGATCTCGTCGGTGGTGAAGCCTTCAGCCTGCAGCAGGCGGTAGGTCAGGTATTCGATGATCGTGCCCTGAGAAACGCCGATTTCGACGCCTTTCAAGCCCTCTACATCGCTGATGCCACTGTTGCCAGCGGCCAAAATATAGAAGTGGGCGTGTTCGGGTGTTGCCTTGTGTGCGAAGCGTACGGCTTGCATTTGGGCACTTTCTTTGTTGAAGAACATCACAGATAGAATCTCGTTGACGGTGCCATCCGCTTGTCCGGCCTGCATTATCTGGACGCGTTCAGGCGCGGAAGCCACGGGGATGAACTCAACATTCACGCCATGCACTGCAAAAAGACCTTCCGCCTCGGCGACGAACATGGGCAGGGCGTCCATAATCGGCAGTACGGCGATCTTCAGCGTAGTGGGCTCAGCCTCTTTTTGAGCCGATTCCTGCTCTTCAGCAGGGGCCTCGGCAGCTTCCTCAGCAGCCGGGGCACAGGCCCCAAGAATAAGCCCGAATAGTAGCAGAAGGCTAATTCCAAAAATTGTGAAACGTTTCATGGTATTGATACTCCTTATTTTGAATAAAATTGTAAAGCAGATTGATATCTTTTTTCTTCAATGTGTACGATCTATTTCATTGGTCACACTTGATTGATGCGTTCCTCAGGCACGCCGATGCTGCGTAAGAGCAGTAATCGTAAAGCTTGAAAAGCTCGATCAGGATCGGGTTCGTTGGAGAAAATCCAATGCAAAATAACTTCATTCAGTGCGCCCATCCATACCCGTGATGCGATCTCGGTATCCAGTGGCAGGATGCTTTTATCGGAAACCGCTTCATCGAGATAATTCTTGATAATCTGTGCAAAACGATCATTTATCTCTCGACGTTTGGTCTCAAACGTCTCGCCTAAACCTACTGCTTGGACAAGCGCGATTTTTGCCAGGGCGCGATGTTGGCCGAAGGTTTGCACACAAATTCTCAGCGCAGCATCTACTCGCTGAAGTCCATGCTCTTCTTTTTCTATTGTATTTCGTAAGCGATGTTCGAGCAGATTAGCAAATTTGTCGATCAGCGCAAAGAAAATATAGTTCTTGCTGGGAAAATGATGATATACAGCACCCTTGGATGTTTGTGATACGGCAACGATTTCATCCATGCGCGCTTCATGAAATCCTTTGCTAGCAAATACATCGGCAGCGGCGTCGAGGATTCGTTGCCGGGCGAGGGTGTTTTTAGGGGGCATTTTGATAATCTCCAAAAAAACAGACTGGCCAGTCGGTTTCTGAGCAAAAGAATATCATGATGGAAAAATTTTGTCAAATCGAGCGCGCAAATTACTGCAATTCTAAAATTGACTATAAAACTAATAATCACACCGGTTGAGTAACCCGGATGCGCTGGTTTCGATATGCAAATAATGCTACTCACCCGACGCGTCCGGCGTATCGAAACCATAAATTGCGCCATATTTAGAATTGTTGCACAAATTGAGAAACATGAGGTACCCTAAATTTAAGAAATTGATCGTTTTTTAGTAGATTATCTCTCCCGGCACTCCTGTGCCGGGGCAGCGAGAGAGTGCAGGGAAACCACTCTCTCGCTTTTAAGTGCAAAAATAGGGGTCCAGCAGCGTTTTGGCTGCTGGACCCCTATTTTTGCACAACAATCCCCCCTTCCCAGTTCCGCAGAAATGGGGAAGGGGGGATGCGAAGCAGGGGGGATGGGGAAGAATAGAAGACACACCTTGAATATTTCATTCGGGGTGTGTCATGTTTCTATCACTTGAAATAATGGCTCTTTATCTAGTTAGGGGGCGGTATTTGATGCGTTTGGGGGTGTCAGCGCCAGCGCCCAATTTTTCGCGACGAGCTTCTTCGTAATCGGACCAGTTGCCCTCAAACCAGGCTAGCAGGCTGTCGCCTTCGAAAGCTAAGATGTGGGTAGCAATACGGTCAAGGAACCAACGGTCGTGGGAAACAACGATGGCGCAGCCAGCGAAGTTCTCTAGCGCTGCTTCAAGGGATCGTAGGGTATTAACATCGAGATCGTTGGTCGGCTCGTCAAGCAGGATCACATTTGCTGCTTCCTTGAGAATCTTTGCCAAATGAACGCGGTTTCTTTCACCCCCTGATAGAGTGGAAACCTTTTTCTGTTGATCGCTGCCGAGGAAGTTGAAGGATGCTACATAGGCACGCGAGTTGCGTTTGCGCCCACCCAATAGGATGAACTCATCACCACCGCTGATTTCTTCCCAAACCGTCTTTTCCCCGTCTAATGTATCCCTGGATTGGTCCACATAGCCTAACTGCACAGTTTTCCCAACTTTGATAGTTCCGTCGTTTGGTTCTTCGTTCGCCGTGATCATTCTAAGCAAGGATGTTTTACCCGCACCATTGGGGCCGATAATTCCTACAATGCTTCCAGGTGGGATGCTGCGCGTGAATTCGTTGATCAGCAATCGCTCATCATATCCCTTGCTGATATGATCAAACTCGATCACAGTGTCACCGAGACGGGGTCCGGGGGGAATATAGATTTCCAAATCTTCGCGGCGTGCTTCATATTCTTGAGAAAGCAGATTTTCGTAGGCGGTATAACGGGCTTTGCCTTTCGCATGACGGGCTTTGGGTGCCATGCGGATCCACTCCAACTCGCGTTCCAGGGTTTTAATGCGCTTATCTTCCGCTTTCTCCTCGACGCGCAGGCGTTCTTGTTTTTGCTCCAACCAGGAAGAGTAATTGCCTTTCCAAGGAATACCGTGGCCGTGATCAAGCTCCAAGATCCAACCGGCAACATTGTCCAAGAAATAGCGGTCGTGCGTCACTGCGATCACTGTGCCGGGATAATTTTGGAGATGACGCTCTAGCCAAGCTACAGATTCGGTATCCAGGTGATTGGTTGGCTCATCGAGCAGCAGGATATCGGGCTCTGTTAGCAGCAGACGAGTCAAAGCCACGCGACGGCGCTCGCCGCCCGAAAGCACTGAAACTGACGTGTCCGGAAGCGGGCAGCGTAAAGCTTCCATGGCCATTTCCAGGCGGCTGTCCAGGTCCCAAGCATTATGCTGATCGAGCCAATCTTGCAGACGCGATTGCTCAGCGATCAGGGCATCAAAGTCGGCGTTTGGATCTGCGAATTTTTCGTTGATCTCATCGAAAGCCTTGATATTTTCAATGATCGTTTGGACTGCCTCCTCGACGATCTCTTTGACCGTCTTCTCTGGATCCAGTGTTGGTTCTTGTTCCAATAAGCCGACACTATATCCTGGCGAAAAAACGACTTCTCCATCATAGCCGTCATCTAATCCAGCGATGATTCGCAACAGCGTACTCTTCCCAGAACCATTCAACCCGACAACACCGATCTTCGCGCCGTAATAGAATCCTAATGAAATATCGCGGATGACTTCTTTGTTGCTGGGCGGGAACCGGCGGTTGACCCGCACCATGGAGAAAATGACTTTTTGATCGTTCATTAAATTGCCTCGTTTGAATTGTAGATTGAATTGCGCGAAATGACGAACTACTATATGATTTCGTTTTTCTGGTGTGTACGCAATAGAGTAACATTTTATCATTCCCGCAGAAAATGAGTATCTGGTTTTCTTGTATAATTCAACCTGTATGAGTCACGTCGATCAAAAACGATTATTTAAAGCCCAATTACTTGTCGATCGTCTGGAACGGCTTTCAGCGGATTCTATTTGGGCGCACCGAGCCAGTGGTGTGCGTGCTTCACTGCATAAAGCGTTGGCCAGGCGAAACGATGGCCAGGGATTCGATGAATTGGATGCACTCATCGAAATGGGTTTTGATATTTTGCAGAAGGCCGCCCAAGAAGTCCCTGATCCTGAAGATCTGTAAATAGGGTAGTATGACTATATTTGCTGGTAAGTATCGAATTGAATCAACACGGTTAAAAGATTGGGATTACAGTCTGCCAGGGTATTATTTTGTTATCATTTGCACGCGCAATTTTCAACCCTATTTTGGGAACGTTGTTGATGGAAGAGTTGAATTATCAGCAGCGGGGGAGATTGCGAATAAATTCTGGCAAGAAATCCCTTCACATTTCCCACATGTCGTGCTCGATAAATTTGTAATAATGCCAAACCACATGCATGGGATAATCGTGATTACATCGCAACCTGTAGAGACGCAGCATGCTGCGTCTCTACAAAAACCAGTAGCCGGGTCTCTTTCAGTTGTAATTCGATCATATAAATCTGCGGTAACTCGATGGTTTCGGCGAAATGGCTGCCCCTCCTTTGCCTGGCAACCGCGTTTTTACGACCATATCATACGTAATGATGAATCCCTGCACGAAATTCGTAAATACATCCTCGCAAATCCACTAAAATGGGAATACGATCGCGATAATCCTAAAAACATTCAAGGTACTGAAATATGACGCTTCGAAATTATTTAGATCGATTAGATGATGAAAGCCGTTTGGTTCACATCACCGAGCCGATCTCAAAAACTCACGAAATTGCAGCAGTGCTCAAAGAGTTGGAGCCACGACCGGTTATCTTCGAGAATGTAATCGAGTCAGAATACCGGATAATGGGCAACATTTTCTGCACCAAAAGCGATTTTGCAGACTATTTTGGTGTCTCTATATCAGAGATAATACCGATGTTGACGCAGGGGATTGAAGCACGTAAAACCCCCTCTGAAAGTACGCACGCGCCATGTCAGGATGTTGTCCATCTGAATCCGGATTTGAATTCACTCCCCATCCCATTGCATTTTGAAGGTGATGGCGGCCCGTACATCACTGCTGGGCTTTTTGTAGTCAAACATCCTGAATACGGACAGAATTTGGATTATCATCGCTGCATGCAGTTTTCGCCCACGGAAATGGCCATTCGCGTTGTAAAGGGCCGGCACTTTCACAAGTTCTTAGATGATCTTGGGAAAGTAGATGTCGCTGTTTGTGTGGGCAACGCGCCCAATGTGCTGACGGCCGGAGCAATCTCTGTCGAAATCGGCGTTGATGAACTGACTATCGCCAACGCCCTGGAGCCTCTGCATCTGGTCAAGGCTAAAACCGTAGATTTGATGATCCCCGCCGAGGCAGAATTCGTGTTGGAAGGCACGGTCTACCGTGACCGCACCCACGCGGAAGGCCCTTTTGTAGATCTTACCGAAACCCAAGATGTGATCAGAGATGAGCCAGTTTTCGAGGTCAAGGCGATCACTCATCGCAAAGACCCACTTTGGCAGGCGTTGTTGCCCGGGGCATTGGAACACAAGCTGTTAATGGGCATGCCGCGCGAGCCAACTATCTTTCGCAAAGTCAACGAGGTGGTCAAATGTCTGGATGTTAATATCAACCCCGGGGGTTGTTCCTGGCTGCATGCGATTGTGCAGATCGATAAGCAGCATGAAGAAGACGGGGTAAAGGCAATCGAGGCGGCTTTCGCAGGGCATCGCTCGTGCAAACACATTTATGTAGTTGATAAAGATATTGATATTTATGATCCGCTGCAAGTGGAGTGGGCCATGGCAACGCGCTTCCAAGGCGACCGCGATCTAGTGGTGTTAGATAAAGAACCGGGGTCTAGCCTGGATCCCAGCGCTGAACCTGGCACCAAGCTGACTACAAAACTTGGCTTTGATTTAACTGCACCCGTAGGTGAAGCGCGGCGGCATTACGAGAAAGTGCCCTATCCAGATATTGACATGAATAAGTTTATGAAAGAATCCACTAAGGCCACGAAGGGACACTAAATATTCCCTTCGTGATCTTGGTGCCGCCATAGGCGTGCAAAGCATTTGTGGAAATGATGATGCAATTGACTAAAGAAGAACAAGCTATGCTAGATGGGGAGCAGGGACGCGCTGCCCAAAAGGCCATGGAAATATTGACTGCGCTGGGCAAAATCTATGGCGCGGAACGGTTGATCCCGGTGACATCAGTGCAGATCTCGGGGGTCAGTTATGCCAACTTGGGGGAGGCTGGTTTGGCATTCCTCTCTGAGATGGCCGACGGTGGTGGTCGCGCGCGGGTGCTGACAACGCTCAATCCAGCGGGAATGGATATCGAGAATTGGGGGAATCTGGGAATCAGCGCTGAATTTGCTGAGAATCAGACGCATGTGCTGGATGCCTTCGCCCGCATGAATATCATCACCACAGCAACTTGTACACCCTACTTGATCGGTAACATACCCCATTTTGGCGAACATATCGCTTGGGCTGAATCCAGTGCGGTCTGCTATGCAAATTCTGTGTTGGGGGCGCGTACCAACCGTGAGGGCGGTCCTAGTGCATTGGCGGCATCGCTGACCGGGTTGACGCCGGAATATGGCTATCACCTGGTCGAATATCGGCAGCCGACTATAACTGTACAGGTCGATGGCGCCTTGGGTGAGAATACTGATTTCGGGGCATTTGGCAAAGCCCTTGGGGAGCTATTGGAAAAAATCGCTGGGAGGCGTGTGCCTTTTATCCGCGGGATTGATACAGCCTCAGTAGAGAATCTTAAATCCTTCTGTGCCAGTCTGGCGACCTATGGGGGCGTGGCACTGTTTCATATGGCAGGTATCACCCCCGAGGTGAGTCAGGTTGTCCCGTCGGGGGATGAGATCATCATCAAAGCTGATGATATTAAAAATGCCAGAGAGTCCATGATTGACGCTGTTTCAGAAGAAATCGATTTTGTAAGCCTTGGCTGCCCGCACTTGTCAATCAAAGAGATCGCCCGAATTGCAGAATTATTGGAAGGCAAGCAAGTTAATAAAGAATTTTGGATAACCACTGCCCGCCCAACCAAAGAGATCGCCGACCGCATGGGGTATACCGCGGTGATCGAAGCCGCGGGCGCCAAGTTCGCAGCCGATACTTGCTGCGTGGTGGCACCGATCAAAGGTCGCTTTGCCGCATTGGCTACCGACAGCGCCAAAGCCTGCTACTATGCCTACGCCAAGAATAAATTTAAGACTGCGCTATTGCCATTTGATGAAGTGGTTTCAGAAGCATTGAAATGATTCTGAAATCTGGCTACCCTGTTGTATAATCTGGCAATGAAAATTGAATGCGTGGAGGACGCGAATGGGAATTGGTAACATTGCAAATCCGGGAGGTAATAAGCCATCATTCTGGGCTACATTGCCTGGAATCATTACACAAATTATCACCTTGCTCTCAGCGTTGGGTGGGTTTGTTGTTGTTCTCAATAACTTGGGTGTGATCGAGATCGGCGCGCCAGATACGCCAACACCAACGCTGACTCTGACTTCATCGGCAACGCCTACGAAAACAAGTACACCGACGAAGAAGCCTCCCACGGCGACGCTTACACAAACGCCTCTTCCCACGGATACCCCTACTCGAACGCCGACGATTACGAAAACTCCCACGGCCACAGCGACACCTACTTTCTACCCTGGAGAGCCAATCTTGTTGATCATTGCCAGGCCGGGTTTGAATTACCGGCGCGGTCCGGGTTGGGTTGAACCCTACGGGCCAGTGATGGGCCTTGTACCCTATGGGAAAACCGTGCGTATTTTGGGTCGAACCGAGGCCTGGACCTGGTATCAGATCGAGTGTCCCATAGGGGTGTACATCGAAACTGGATGCTGGGTTACGGCGGATGAAGGCTATTCGATTTCCACAGACGTTAACGTTGTTCCCATTGTAGAACCGCCGCCCACGATCACTCCGGGACCCACTGCGACGCAGACGCCACCCGGGTAAAGATTAGAGTGATTTAGAAAAGAAACTCCGCCTGAAAGCGGAGTTTCTTTTCTCTTAACAGGAGTTACGCACTTGCCCCCCTCGCCCCCAACCCCCCAGAATTGGGGGGTTGGGGAGGCTTCAATTTAGAAACACTCTCCACCTGCGTAACTCCTGCTCTTAATTCTATTTCCGTGAGAGTATCAACAAATCAGTTTTCAGTCTTGATTGACTCGAAGCATTTTGTCGATCTCCCCCTCGATTTTCAAGAACTCATTCACAATTTCTGGTGAGTAATATGTGTTTGATCTTTCAATGATGATTTTGATGCTTTCTGTATGCGAATAGGCTTTTTTATAGGGACGTTTTGACCTGAGAGCTTCATAAGCATCAACAATGGACATTATTCGAGCCTCAAGTGGAATATCATCCCCGCAAATACCATCCGGGTAACCCGTACCATCCCAATTTTCGTGATGTGATCGCGCAATTGCAATCCCCATATTAATGAAGTCGTTGTTTGGATACTTCTTTCTTACGGCTTCCAAAGTTTGGGCGCCAATAAGTGTATGCGTCTTCATAACCTCATATTCATGCTGTGAAAGTCTACCTGGTTTCAGAAGGATTTCATCTGGAATTCCAACTTTACCAATATCATGTAAAGGTGAAGCATGATAAATATTCTCGATAAATTTATCGTCAACCACATTGGTAAAATTTGGATTTTCTTTTAGGGATTTTGCGAAAATTCTGCAATAGGTTTGAACTCTTTCGAGATGCTTTCCGGTGTCATCATCACGAGACTCGGCAAGTTTTGCTAACGCCAAAATTGTTGACATTTGCGATGCTGATATTTCCTTAATTTTCTCCTGCACAAGTTTTTCTAAATGAGTATTATGCTGTTCAATTTCTTTTTGAAGGCGGCGTAGTGTCAGGTGCGTGTCTATTCGTGCAAGCACTTCCTCGAAATTAAATGGCTTTGTGATGTAATCAACCCCACCGCTTTCAAAGGCTCTGACTTTTTTCTGTGTATCAACGATTGCGCTGATAAATACAACTGGAATATTCTTTAGCAAGGGGTTATTCTTAATAATCTGACATACCTCGTAACCATCCATATATGGCATGTCAATATCCAAGAGGATTAGATCTGGGGGATCCATTTCTGCCTTTTGCATCCCTACTAAACCATTTGGGGCCAGTAGGGTTTCGTAATCATGTTCACTAAAAATTTCCCACAACAATTCTCTAATGTAGGGAGTATCATCGATTACCAGAATCTTGGATTTTTGAGTTATTTGCGGAATTCCTTCCACGACTTACAACCTCGTTGGGTACAAAACTAAGGAACAAAGCTCTTGTCATTATAGTCATTAAAACTACTCAAAATACTCATCTAACAAAAATGAAAGCAAATCTAATCATATTGTAAGGACGTCAATCGTGCTTCGCTTTGACCCACAGGTGTGATTATTTGTACGTGGATAGGCTTTTTTCAAAAACGTGCATCGATTTTATTGGAATTTCCTCCAAACAAAAATTAAGTCCCGAACTACTCGTCGGAGATTTTGAAATATTCTTTCAATAGAACTTCATTCTGATTCCATCTTCATCAGACTTACTTGTATTGCCAGACGTCAATTGTACTCACCGCTGCTCTCAAATCAATCTTTACAGGTGATCATCTGAGTATATCGTAGCCGAAGTGCTGCAGAGCTTCCAAGGTACCATACTTGACTTGCATGATATCGCGCGCAGCATAGACTTGGCGCAATTCCGGGCGTAGATGATGGTCGAAACGAGAAATATCAATTTGGGTTTTATCCTTTAGAATAGCATCAGATTTCCTTTTTGAGTTATGTACCAAGGTTTATTTGTTTTCTGTTGAAGGAGACCTTAGATGAAGCTCTACACGCCCAAAAAAAGCACGTTATATGTGTCTGTGGCTCTGGCAGGACTTGGCCTGATTGGAACCTTAGTGAACATTCCTTTTATTTCTGGAATCGCTTTTTGGTGTTTATTTGTGAGTTATATTATTCTGGTCGTAGATATGCTTGGAGGGTGGTAACATTTTTTTCGGGAACCTGGACTATTTTAGTATTTAAACGCTTTGATTCTGAGATAATAGCTCTAGAGTGCTATTGTTCAGGATTATCAATTTACATACAATACCAGCAATTCCCGGAAGTTAGGGGGAGAAAAGGTTGACAAGGGTTTTCGTAA
>CAZLNX010000077.1:0-19723 GCA_964560795.1 uncultured Anaerolineales bacterium
GTACGTCCGGGCAAACTCCTCACAAGTATTGCACAAAAACGGACTTAGAACGGAGGGCCGCTTAT
The DNA here is from genome assembly GCA_964560795.1 of uncultured Anaerolineales bacterium. Lineage (GTDB taxonomy): Bacteria > Chloroflexota > Anaerolineae > Anaerolineales > UBA11858 > NIOZ-UU35. The sequence continues at coordinate 66 of CAZLNX010000077.1, forward strand.
TATACAGAACGCGTACTACGCTGCCACCGACGCCTTGGAACGGTGCATAACAAGCTTTGCAGCGCTGATGGCCGGGAAGTCTTCGAAAGAAACGCCGTTTTCGATGCTCCGTTTCGAAGCCCCCGGTTGTTAAAAACGTATGCCATGTTTGTTCAACCATTGCTTGGGTATCGGGATTATCTGTCATCAAATATCTCCTGTTTGTCAATCTGCTGAATTCGCTGCCAATGCCGGATCCAAATTAAGAACATCCATAGCGTTAGCCATAAATACGTCACGCAATTCCTGATCATCGAAGAAGCTCTCGATCTCATTGATCATCTCCAATGCCGAAATCTTCTTCTCTTTTGCCGCCTGATCTTTATCTAACATTTGGAGTGATTCTGCAGCACTAGCCTGGGCCTGCCAGATGGTCGGCCGATAGCCCAACGCTTGGGCTGTACCCTCGGCTTCTGTGAAATGCTCGACTGCAGCTTCAACTTCGCCTTTTGCCATGTTGACTTTACCCATCGCCAGATGAATAAAAGGGGCAATATGTTTCATTTTTCGTTCTTCAATATAGATTTGCGCTTCTTCAAGCTGCTTCTGTGCACTTTCTATATCACCTTCCATCATATTGATAAAGGCGCTGCCCATTAACAACTGCGGGCGGGCTAAGTGCATCATCGCGGTGGGTGTCGTCAAACCTTTCTCGAACAGAGATTTGGCTTTTTCTAGATCATTGACAGCTAGTGCGCAGAAACCAAGCTCTGCCCAAACTGCGGAACCCATCACGCCTCCCATGGGATTTTCAAATAAGGCTTCGGCTTGGTCGTGGTAATGGAGTACCTTTTCTTTGACACCGGGTCCTAAATCCAAAATCGTTGATCCCATCAGAGCTAGGGTTAGCGCTTCTTGCCAGGGAATGCTGCTGCCATTGATATCCAAGGAGCGTTGGAAATAGCGTAATGCTTGTTCGTACTCGCCTTGGAGTTTGGCAAAAAATCCCAACATATAGTTACCAGATACGCCCGAAGAAATCGAGCCAATTTGCTGGGCCATTTCGGTGCCCTCCTGCGCTTTTTCAATGGCCAATTCGATATCCCCGTTGCGGAAGTGGTAAAAGGGAATCGAAAAAGTCAATAACTCAGATAGATACTGGCGGTTACCAATTTCTGTCGCTAAAGCCAGGGTTTCTTGGACCGTCTCCCAGGCATCTTCGAAAAGGCCCATGAAGATGTAGGTATTGGCAATATGGGTCAATCCATATAGGCGAGGTTCATCGGCTTCTAATTGACGACCGATCTTGACTGCTTGATCCAGGAAATTCACCGCGCCGTCGAAGTCGGCCCGGGCGGTGCAGAAAGCACACTGGATCATGCCGCCTTCGGCCAATCCTGGCAGATCATTGACTTGTTGGGCCAACTGATCCGCCTCTTCCAGCAATTGAAGCGCCTCGGCGAATTGGGCCATACCAAAACCAACTGCTTTAGCCAATTTGTTTTTCCCAGATACTTGCATAGGGATATCATTGTATTTTTCGCCAAAAGCAATCATCTGGTGATAGTTTTCTGCAGCCTTGGAAAAATCATAGGCGAAATCCAGTGCGGCACCTAACCCTTCGAAAGCACAGCGGGCTAATTCGATGTCCAGATCGACTTTTTCGAGCAGGTCGATGGCCTGGGAATAGAGTTCAATAGCTTCTTTGGTGGAATATGCCTTGGCAGCTCGGCTGCCTGCTTCAACGAGATAGGGAAGTGCTCTGGCCGGCTGGCGTGCTTCCATGAAATGTCGGGCGATCTCATTGACCCGGTCGGGCTCATTGGCTTCCAAACATTCGGCCACAGATTTATGCAGCTCACGGCGTTTCTTCAACAGCAGAGAAGAGTAAACCGTCTCTTGCGTGAGTGTGTGCTTGAACATATACAAGCGCTCGGGGATGCGGCTCTTCTCGCGGATCAGCTCTCTGCGCTGTAGATCAGTCAGTGTGCGATCGAGGGGATCTTTGGCATGGTGGACTGTTTCCAAGATTTCGAAGGGGAATTGGCGGCCGATCACCGAGGCAGTTTGTGCTACCTGACGAGAATCCTCATCGAGCTGGTCCAGACGAGTGGTGATCACGGCGCTGAGCGTATCGGGCACCGAAATATTCTCGATTTCTTCCGTTGTTTGCCAATGTCCATCCTTTCGAATAACCAAACCAGAATCAAGCAACGAACGGATCACCTCTTCTACATAGAAAGGATTGCCCTCGGCTTTATCCATGATCATCGTGCGTACTTTTTGGGGTAGATCATCCACCTCAAGCAGGTTTGCCACCAACTCACGGGAATTATCCTTGCTGAGTGGCTGCAGCATTACCGATTTGTAGCGATGGGCGTAATCACGTCCCGCAGTTTCATGGAACTGCCAGGAGGGTTCCTGCCTTCGGGGGCGGAAGAGTGCCATTAGAAGCAGGGGCATGCGCTCGGTCAGCGGCATAAGCTGTTCCATCAGGTCCAGCGATGTGGGATCGATCCAGTGTACGTCATCGAGAGCCACCACCAGTGGACTTTGTGAGGCCAGCGCTTCAATATAGGTGCAGACCGCGTTATAAACACCCTGACGCAATTGAGGCGGGGTCAGGTACCGGACGCGTTCGGCATCTTCACCTGGGATTTCTATCTCGAGCATGCTGGCAAGATAGGGCGCGATCTCATCGACATGATCGGGCGCATCTTGGTTCACGCGATCCTTGATGGCCTGGTATCGTTCGGCATCTGAATTGATGGGTTCCAATTCGAAGTGCTGTTTGAATAGATCAATAAACGGTGCGTAGGGCGTGGTTGTCTCATAGGACAATGAGCGTCCTTCCATCCATATCAGTTCAGCTTTCTTCCCAGCAACCGGGGTGGGGGATTTATGCAGTTCTGATACCAAGCGTGATTTGCCCAAACCGGCTTCCCCCATAACCGACACAACCTGGCCGCGCCCTTCGCGCAGCTCAATGACCATGCCCCGTAAGGTATGCATTTCGGAGTCTCGTCCGATCAAAGGCGCATCAAGCCCCTCGATGCCGCGGATCTGACCTGGTGCGGTCTTGATCCCCAAGACACGATAGGTTTGCACAGGCTCTTCTTTGCCCTTGACCTGAACGCCGCCTAAATCCTCGAAGGCGAAAATTGGCGCTACCAGCCGATGCGTATCTGCCGAAATCTGGATCGTGCCCGGTTCGGCGGTTTGCTCCATGCGAGCGGCCAGGTTGATGGCATCGCCCAGGGCGGTGTATTCCATACGCAGGTCTGATCCCACGCCGCCGACGACTACCAATCCGGTGTTGATGCCCACGCGCACATTGACATCCATATCCCATTCTTTCTTGATCTTATCTCGGTAGGTTTCGATGCCATCTAAGATTTCCAGACTGGCCAGCACCGCCCGCTGTGGATCATCTTCATGAGCGATGGGCGCGCCGAAGAAAGCCAGAATGCCATCTCCCATCAACCGGGCTATGGTGCCCTCGTATTTGTAGACTGGGGCAATCATGTGCTCGAAAGCCCCATTGACGATCTCATGCCATTCTTCCGGGTCCAGTTTGCCGGCCGCGGCCGTGGACCCTTGGATATCACAGAACACCATGGTCACAATGCGGCGTTCGCCGAGAGCGTCACTCGCGTCTTCGTTGTCCCGAGCCGCTTCGAGCTTTGACAATAATGCTGCGGGGACATATTTGCCCAGGTTTGACGAAGTGGGGGCAGGGGATGTTTGGGCTTGTTGTGGTTGTGCCGCAGCGTCTGGTGTTGGTGTGGGAATGGCGGCTAGCGCCGCAGGCTCTGCTGACTCCCTTTGGGTGGCTGCAGCTACTTGCGTTGGCTGACCGCAATTTGAGCAAAACTTAGCATTTGGGGCTAATTCAGATCCACAATTTGTGCAGGCTTGTTGAAGTGGTGTCCCACAATTTGAGCAGAATTTTGCTCCCTGAGGATTTGAAAACTGACAATTTGTGCACGTACTCATTAAGTGCTACTCCTTGATAATTATGTTGATCTAGTCCCCGAGCGCGCTATGGCAGGTGATGGACGGGAGAGAATTGGTCAGATTCGCAAGAACATGATGTCCATGAAATTAGCTTGATTATGAGACCCCTTTTGGCAATCTCCTGGACAATGTGGACCTTTTGGAGTATTATACCAAATATTGTCCAATTTGTAAGTAAATATTGCATTACTAAAGTACTAATTTTGCAGGAAAGGATCTAATAATGAAACCAGATGACTCAGGGAAAGTGCAAATAGTAGCCAATATTCAGCAACTAATTGCTGATAGAGAAATAGAGCTACATGGTTGTACCCATCTTTCTGAAATCAAAGATCATGTTCCCTCTTCAGAAGGATGTGGAAAATGCCTGGCAATGGGCGATACCTGGGTCAATCTTCGTATGTGCCTGATTTGCGGCCATGTGGGGTGCTGTGATGCATCAAAGAACAAACATGCCACAAAACATTTTAAGGAAACTGGCCACCCCATGATCGTTTCATTCCAACCTGGGGAAGACTGGATGTGGTGCTATGTTGACGAAGTTACTATTTCTCCCTAGGGATAATGATGTTTGACTTTCTAAAAAAGGTACCCTTATTTGCAGACTTACCCGATGAAGATCTCGACCGCCTTTGCGCTATGGCGGTCGAGGAGGTTATTCCTATTGATGAAACCCTCTTCATCGAGGGTGAAATTGGTGACAAAGCCTACGTGATCATGTCCGGCGAGGTGGATATCCTCAAGGAATCGGGAGGACGTACAGTGCTGCTGGCTTCACGGCGCGCTGGGGAAGTGATTGGTGAGATGTCCTTGTTAGATCAGACCCCACGATTTGCCAGCGGTGTGGCCAAAACTGAACTCCAAGTCCTGGCTATCAGTCATGAGAATTTGGAAAACTTGTTGGATTCAAGCCCCTCGGCAGCGCGGGTGATGCTCTCGACGATCACTAACCGCTTGCGCAGCACGGAGATTGTTTTGCGTCAAAGCGAAAAGATGGCCCAATTGGGTACACTCACTGCGGGTATTGCTCACGAATTGAATAATCCTGCTTCAGCTGCCCGGCGGGGTGCTGAGCATTTACAAACTTCGATTGAATTGTTTCAGCAGGCGTACCATAAATTCCACGCGCTAAACTTCACCGATGAACAGTGGCGTAAAGCGGCTGAGCTGCAAGAGTTTGTCCAAAAGAGTGCCTCACAGCCGGCCGACCTGAATAGTCTAGGCCGCAGCGATCGTGAGGCAGAACTCGAAGATTGGTTTGATGATAATGAAGTAGATGATGGTTGGGAATATGCACCACATCTGGTCAGCCTGGGGTATCAGATTGACGATCTCGAAAAACTCAAAGATGATTTTCCTGGTGATGGCTTGATTGTTGTCGTGCAATGGTTGGGGACCTTATTCAATATCTACAGTTTATTGGAAGAGATTCACCAGGGCACTTCTCGAATTGGGGAGATTGTCAAATCGCTGAAATCGTATGTGTATCTGGATCAAGCCCCGGTGCAGGCTGTTGACCTTCATGAAGGGCTAGATAACACCCTGGTGATGCTGCGCAGCAAATTGAAGACTGGCATTACCCTCGAACGTCACTATGACGAGAGTATCCCCAAAATCCAGGGCTATGGTAGCGAGCTTAATCAAGTCTGGACCAATATTATTGACAACGCGGTCGACGCCATGGATGGGAAGGGTTCCATCACCATTGATACCAAGCGAAAAGGTGACTGGGTGTTCATTGAAATTGAAGACTCCGGGCCAGGCATCCCCACAGATGTTCAGGAACAACTCTTCAGTCCGTTCTTTACCACCAAACCTATGGGCAAAGGCACCGGTTTGGGACTCAATATCAGCTATAACATCATCCAGAAGCACAAGGGTGAGATCAAAGTCTTCTCCCGTCCAGGAAAAACATGTTTTTCTGTGCGGTTACCAGTTAATTTCGAAGATGTCGACAGCGGAAAAGTTGAGCATGCTCCTGTTCATCACACCAGCGATGAACATCTCAAAGAAATTTTAGACTCCATCAAAACCATTGCCGTTGTGGGGATCAGTGACCGTGAAAGCGTTCCTGCGCATTCCGTGCCTGCCTATTTGCAGAAACAGGGCTATCGCATCTATCCTATTAATCCAAAATTCAATCAAGTTCTTGGCGAAAAGGCATACCCTGATCTGCTCTCTTTAGAAGACCCGGTAGATGTGGTCTTGGTTTTCCGGCGCAGTGACTTCGTCCCGGAGATCGTCCAGCAAGCTATTGAGATCAAGGCTAAAGTGGTCTGGATGCAAGTCGGTATTGTCAACCCCGATGCAGCGGAAGTTGCCAAAGATGCTGGTCTGGATGTGGTCATGGATATCTGCATGCGCCAGACACACCAACGCCTGATGGACACCAACTGAATGCCATGATATGGATGCTACTGCTGGCTCATTTCTTGGCAGATTTTCCCCTGCAAACGAATTGGATGGTGGAAAGGAAGTCCAATTTCTGGGTGCTCACCTTGCATGTCAGCATTCATTTTGTGCTGATGTTCTTCCTTGTGGGGCAGAGTCGCAATGAAATCTGGCCATATTTGTTGGTGATCACACTTATCCATTGGGGCCAGGATCGGTTGAAATTATTATTAACAGATTTGTGGCCACAACGCATGGTGCAGCTTTTCTTTATGGATCAAATCTTTCATTATGCTGCGATTTGGGCTTTGATTACCTGGCTTCAAGCTGCACAACTCCACTTGGGAATTATCCAAAACGCAACCTGGGCAATCATCGGGATCGCCTATCTGGTGGTCACCTATGCCTGGTATATCTGCGAAAGAGTGATAGCCCATACTAATGTTGAATACTTGAAGATTGTCGAAGAGACAAAAATTACGCGTATGCTTGCTCGAGGTGGATTAGTGAGTTTGTTCTTTTTTGTCCGTGGTTGGGCGCTGCCCAATGTAGCAATCTTGCCTTCTTGGCCTTATCCGGAATCAGTGTATCGCAAACGGGCATTGACAACAGATTTGACAGTGTCTTTCGTTGTGATTGGATTCCTGTTGATCACCCTCGGGTTGGGTTGATCGCAATTTTTTGTATTATTTCTTGTTCCTTTAGGAGATCGAAACTATGGCTAAACCGATAATTGTAACTGTAGATGATGAAATCCAGGTTCTGAATGCTATCTCGCGAGATCTGCGTAAGCAATTTGGCAGTGAGTATCGCATCATGAAAGCTAACTCAGGCGCTGAAGCTTTGGAGACCTTGAAACAGCTCAAACAGCGCAATGCCCCTGTGGCTTTATTGGTATCTGATCAGCGCATGCCTGAAATGAGCGGCACAGAATATCTTGCCCAAGCTGTGAATTTCTTCCCCCAGGCTCGCAAAGTTCTCTTGACAGCCTATGCCGATACGGAAGCTGCCATTTCCAGCATCAACGAGATTGGCCTCGACCATTATTTAATGAAGCCCTGGGATCCGCCAGATGAAAACTTATACCCGGTGCTTGATGATTTGCTCAGTGAGTGGCAAGCGACCGTGCCGATCCCCTATGATGGCATCAGGGTGGCAGGCACACTATGGTCTCCGCAGTCGCACAAAGTGAAGGATTTCCTTTCCCGCAACCGCATCCCCTACCAATGGCTAGATATTGAAACAGATTCTCAAGCCCAAGCGTTGGTCGAATCTGTGAGTGATGGGAATCATCGACTACCCGTGGTTTTCTTCCCCGATGGCGAGACGATGGTCCAGCCGGATTTCCGTGAATTGGCAGAGAAAGTTGGAATGCAGACCCAGGCCAAACAACAGTATTATGATCTGGTCATCATTGGGGCTGGTCCTGCTGGTTTGGGTGCGGCAGTTTATGGCGCGTCCGAAGGCTTATCCACAGCTTTGATCGAACGGGAAGCTACCGGTGGCCAGGCGGGGACCAGCTCGCGCATCGAGAACTACCTGGGATTCCCCAAGGGGATCAGCGGGGGTGATCTTGCCCGCCGCGCTACTGACCAGGCCAAACGTTTGGGCGCCGAGATATTGACCGCCGTTGAGGTGGTTGAAGTGCGCGTCGAAGGGCCTTATCGGATCGTGGTGCTCAATGATGGCACTGAGCTGAATTGCAAGTCTTTGATTGTCGCCACCGGTGTGACACTGAGACAGTTAGACGTACCCGGGGTTAAGAAACTCGCGGGTGCAGGTATCTACTATGGCGCGGCGCTCACCGAGGCGGCTTTCTATCGTGACCAACACGTATACGTAGTTGGTGGTGCAAATTCTGCTGGGCAAGCAGCCATGTTCTTCTCGCGCTATGTCAGCCAGGTCACCATGCTGGTGCGCGGCGAATCGTTGGTCAAGAGTATGTCTCAATATCTGATCGATCAAATCGATGGCACCGAAAATATTGACGTCGTGACCCATACTGTTGTAACCGAAGCATTCGGAGACGATAAACTGGATGCATTATCTCTAAAGAACACGCAAACCGGAGAAGAGAAGAAAGTCCCTGCCGCGGCAATGTTTATCTTCATCGGTGCTCGTTCTCACGCCGACATTGTTGCCGATGTAGTTGCGTGCAACGAGGCGGGTTTCATCTATACCGGCAGCAGCCTGATCCGTGATGGCAAGCGCCCCAAAGGTTGGGCTGAGGCTCGTGATCCTTTCCTGATGGAAACCAGCGTACCTGGAATCTTTGCGGCAGGTGATGTGCGTGAAGGCGCTGTTCGACGAGTGGCATCCGCGGTTGGTGAAGGCGCCATCGCAGTCAGCCTGGTGCACCAGTATTTGAAGACTGTATAAGTTTAGGGAATAATATTTGGCAGTGCAAGCGTGGAAAGCAGCCTAGTGAAGTAATAATGGCTGCTTTCTTGTTGTCAAAAGGATGAGTATTTAGAAATAATTGAATTGGTCAATAGTAGCTTGACCGCTGAAAAAGTTATGAAGAAGCCAGGAAACCAAGAAAGAATTCGAGCATTCCTTTTTTCCTCTATAATAAATCAGTTGTCTGCCTTATCTGTTCGAGCTACTTGTAACTATTACAATATCTAGAAATATAAGTTGAGTGAATAGAATGTCTGATACCCCTCGTAAAGTGAAGCAAATTATTAAACCGCAAATGGTCATCGAAGGCGCAGGTGTGCGACTGCTGCGATCTTTTGGCCCCAGCCGTGACAATCTTTTTGACCCCTTCCTTCTCTTCGACCATTTCGCTTTCAATGATCCTTTGGAAGGACCTCCCGTAGGCTTTCCTACGCATCCCCATCGCGGCATCGAAACGGTGACCTATATGCTGGAAGGTAATGTGCGCCATCGCGACAGCCTGGGAAATATGGGTCTGATTGGTCCTGGTGATGTGCAGTGGATGACTAGCGGTCGCGGCATCATGCATGAGGAGATGCCTCAGCGTGGTCCCAGCGGTGCGATTGATGGTTTCCAGTTGTGGGTCAATTTGCCCGCGGCGCAGAAGATGAGTCAGCCGCGCTATCAAGAAATCGTTGCTGACAGTATTCCCTCTGTGGAAATGGATGGTGCCAGAGTGCGCGTTGTAGCCGGTGAATATGCTGGTGTGACAGGTCCCGTAACTGAAATTGCTGCGCAGCCCCTTTATATGGATATCACCCTCGAGCCAGAATCGCAGATACAACTCTCGGTGCCGCGCGGTCATAATGCCGTGGCCTACGTTTTCGAGGGGGATGGGCTATTTGGGATCGATGCTGCAGGCGAGGGGGAATACATTGAGTCGCTGGCGATGGTTGAATTTGAAGATGGTGAGTCGCTAATAGTTCGGACAGGAGTGGATTCACCAGTGCGATTCATGGTAATGGCTGGTGCTCCCTTTGGCGAACCAATCGTCCCCTATGGTCCCTTTGTAATGAACACCCAAGAAGAGATCCAGCAGGCGTTCAATGATCTGCGCAACGGGACTTTTGTACAAGCCTGATTTTTTTGCCTTCTCTAGGGTTTGTGCACTGAGTTATATCTCTTGATCTCTCAACCTAAACAAGATATGGCGTGTATTGGTGATGAGTAGGATCACCAATAGAATCAAATATAAGCGATTGCTGAGCACTTCTTGCAATATATTTCTAAGCTGTAGATCAAAGCCTCGTAACAGATGAATGCCAGCCATAACAGAGGCTCCCAACAAAGTAATCAGCATCACTCGTCCAATCAGCTTGATAAGCATAGATGTAGTGAAGACCCATTTGCCCACCAAGGAACTGAAGTTGAACATGGGGGAGCCGAGGAAGCTTTGGGTTCGGTAAAGTAATTTTTCCCCGGTTTTGGCGACCTCTTCTAGCCTCAGAAATAATGTATCGTCCAGGCCGCGCTTGAATTGATTCTCGACATTCTTGATGACGCGCTTCTTCGCTTGTTTCTCTCGATATTTCCGGAAGCGCAGATACTCATCAAATCGATCGACTTCCTTACTCATGCGCACAGCCACTGTGTCGTAGAGCAATGTCGCCCGAATCATCCTCAGGGTGTGTATCGTCACCGGGATGTTATGGTCACGCGAAAACTTGAAAAAGCTCATCCACTGCCTGACAGAGGTGCGTTCCCACCATTGGGTGTGTTCCTGTTTGCTTTTGAAGATTGTCAAAACGCGCGTATATTCAGCTTCCGCCTCTTGAAAGAGCTCCTTTACATCCAGTGGGGGCAGCGGTTCGAAAAGTTTTAGCGTGCCGCGGGCCATGCCTTCGGCATCGTTCTCCCCCGAGGCCATGGCGGTCAACTCCAATCCCAGACGCTGTTCACGATTGAATGATCCGCAAGAACCAAAATCGATGAAGGTCAATTTGGAGTTGCGGCGGACGATGACATTGGCCGGATGGGGATCCGCATGGAAGAACAGGTTTTCCTGCATACCCCAGTAATTCACCCATAGGAGACGTTGGGCCACCTTATGGGGATCGATGTTCAGCTCACGCATCCTCGAGAGAGCCTGTAAATTCTTTTGCTCTACACCGGCCATAATTTCCCAGAGCCATATCCCAGATGTGTACCTTTGCACGATCACTTCCTGGCTGCTGTACTCGAAGTAAATTCGTGGAGCAGTGAAGAAGCGCTTTCCGGTCTTTCTGGCGCTGCGGCGGAACATATCCTGAAAGCGTGCTTCTTGGACAAAATCTAATTCTTCCAGCAGGGTGGTTTGAAATTCTCGCCTGATATTTTGGGTGTATCCAGGGCGTACCAGGGTCAGAAATTCGGCAAGATCGAGCAGCCAATCGAAGACCTTGAAGTCGGCCATGAACAGTTCGCCGATGCCCGGGCGACGGACTTTGACGGCCACTTTTTCCCCATCTTTCAAGATAGCCTGATAGACATTGGCCACGGAGGCAGCACCAATGGGATTGGGATCGAAGACAGCAAAAACATCCTCCCAGGGTTTTCCCGTGGTACGTTCGATGATTTCGAGAGCTTGCTCCAGGGGGAAGGGAGGCACGCGATCGAGCATTTTTGAGAGTTCGACGGTATATGCCCAGGGCAGCATGTCAATGCGCATAGCCATTTGTTGGCCAAACTTAATGAATGTGCCCCCGGCTCTCTCGAAAGCGCGTCGTAAACGAACTGCCCGGCGAGCTTCGCTGTCTCTTCGTCGTAAGCGATCCCAAAGATTCCCTCCCATGAAGAAAATGATCATCGATAGCCAGATGAACAGACGCCCCAGAGCTCTGATGCGGCTGGTTTTGAATGAAAGGGTCTGCACGATTGGCAGCGATAGATCGCTGACCTTCTGAGGGCTGATTTCTCGCCTGGGAAGGCTGCTGATCACATCTGCACGGCCGCGTTCATTGCTATCTGTGCCTTTTGTTCTTTGAGCCCCCGGGCCGTTTTTCCCAATTGCAGAATCGTTTTGCACGGCATACCAGTTTTTTACCCCTTTTTTTATTGCCTGGTGTACACGCTTACGAGTCTTAGGTTCAATCACGCTCATACCTCTTTATCGCCCAGTCGGAACAGGATGGTGCGAATATTGATGAACAGCACCAAAAGGATGATCACGAGATAAACTTGATTGGAAATCACCTGGATGAAGGCATCTGCAAAGTTGATCAATTGTTGGTTGTTGATCCATTCTATACTATAGGTAATTCCTAGCGCAGCCAAAGTTACCAGGAACAAATGCCCCAGGAATCTGAATGAAACAGAGAGTGAATACACCGATTTGTCTAAGACCGCATTGAACTTGAGCACAGGTGTCGATAGCACCCGTTGTAATTGACGGAAGAGGCGTTCGCTTGTATCGGTCAGTTCTTCAAATTGCAGGTAGACGCGTCCGTCGAGACCATCCTGGAATTGCTGGGCGAGGCGTTCTTCCACACGTTCCCGCGCTCGTTTTGCACGATATCTTGAGAACTTCTGGTATTCCTTGACATGATCGATTTTGGGGGAAAGACGTGCCGCGACAGTGTCATTCAGCAAACAGGCGCGGATCAGCCGAAGCACATGGATATTCATGGTGACGTTGTGTTCGCGGGCCACCTTTACAAAGCCAAGCCATAAACGCGCAGAGGTTCGTTCCCACCATTCGATGTGTTTGCTTTCGATGGCATATAAGAACTGCCAGTAGTTAGATTCTAAATCCTTGGTGAATTTAATCGTGTCGATGGGGGGCAGGGGCTCCAGTAGCACCATAGAGGCTTGCGCCATTTCGAGTGGATCCCGCTTCCAGGCGTAATACATTGCTTGTTGCATAGCCTGGCGTTTTTCACTGCTCAACGCACCAACAGAACTGAAGTCAATGAAAGTCAGCCGACTGTTTTTCCCCACAATGACCTCATCAGGGTGTAAATCTGCCCGGAAGAGGATGTGCTCATCTAGTCCCCAGAAATTTACCCATAATAATCGTTTGGCGACTAATTCGGGATCGATGTTCAATTGTTCTGCTCGTGCCAAGGCTTCTTCATCGTTCTGTTCGATAGCTGCTAGCAGTTCCCATAACCACATACCAACGGTGAAATCTTGGATGATAACCTCTTGGCTACAAAGATTGAAATGAAGGCGCGGTGCAGTAAAGAATTTCTTCCCGGATTTTTTCGCTTCGCGCCGGAACAAATCCTGGTGACGGGCTTCCAGTTGAAAATTTAATTCATCTTCGATGTCTTCGCGCAGCTCGCGGCGAATAGTAGTCGTGAAACCTGGACGTAGGATGCTCAAGAACTCGGCAGTGCTAAGCAGCCAGTCGAGGGCTTTTAGATCAGCCATAAACAATTCGCCGATCTTAGGCCGACGGACTTTAACGGCTACCCTCGTCCCGTTTCGAAGAACAGCCTGGTAAACACAAGCAACTGAGTTTGAAACAATGGGGTCTGGATCGAACTGAGAAAACACTTCAGCGAGAGGTTTCCCTGTAGCCTTTTCTATCTTGTCAATTGCACTATCTGCTGCTATGGGTTCGACATCGTCAATGATCTTCGACAACTCAACGCAGTATGCCCAAGGTAGCAAATCGATGCGCATCGCTAACAAGCGGCCAATCTTCTTGAACGTTCCTCCAGTTTTTTCAAAGGTATGACGCAGCCGGTCTGCCCGCCTTGCCTCAGTGTTACGCCCTCGCAATGCATCCCAGAGATTCCCCATTAGATAGGACGAGCCAGCGAAACACCAAGCGAATACCCTCTTTAGTACATGAGGATAGAAAACTGGGTAGCTGGTCGCCTGCATCATTGGCGGTGTTACCTCGGTCGATTCCACAGTGATAAATTCGCGATGGGGTAAACTCGCCATGATCCCTTGACGATCCGCGCGCGGTCGAGGGTGCAGATTTATCGGCTGATTAGGTTCAGCTTTATGCATTTGTTGTGCTAATTGGGACTTGCAGAAAAAAGGTGCGAGAAGCATGTCTCGTACCTTTTTTCTGTATTTTTACCAGCGCCATCTCCGCAATGTGCGTGATACGGACCGTAGCTGACGGCGAAGGAATTTCTCTGTCTCCGGGGTATTCATCGCCCGCGCCAGATCATAGGGTATCGGGCTGGCTTCCTTCATTGCTCGGGTCATTGCCAGGCCAGAGTTAGGGATGAAATCGCGAATAGCGCCATCTTTCTTCTTGCGAGCTGAACTGCTGCTTCGTTTGCGGTAGGTTGAAATACCTTCCTCGACGGCACGAGCCATGCGATGAGTTGAGCGGGTCAGGTGGCGCTCCATACGTTGGGCTTCTTCAAACCCCTTAGAGTAACGTCTCTTTTTCTTGCTTTTCTTCTTCTTTTTGAGTGTCAAGACGATAGGTTTTTCGAACCCCTCGGGTTGAGTCTCAAGGTGTTCTTCAGTAGTTGTCTCAGCCATATCAAATTCTCCTCACCGAAATTGAGTAGTTGCTAAAATCCAAACATGCCGCGCTGGCGTCTTCGTTTGGGTCTTCTTCTGTAAACCAAAACCAGCGGCACCAGGGTTTTTCCTTCGAGTTCATCACCGAGCATAGAACCAACTTCCTCGATGACATCCTCAACTTCAAACCATAGTTTGCCGCGCCCTTCCATCAGGCGTTTGATCCTCTTCCTTTTTTGTTTGCCCAGGTCGATGATAATGGGTTCGGTGACATCGAAATCCAGTTCTTCTGATTTGTTTTCTTCTGCCATATCTAGCTCTCCTTACTACTTTTGGCTGACAAAATGAATACTCTAATCATAGCACAACCCGATATTCTGCTACAATAAATCTGTGGGTCCATTTCTGAACCTTGAGGAGACTGCAATGAAAAGAGCACTGGGTAAATTTGAAACTGCCGCGGCACTTTCAGGGGAACATGCGGTCTGGAACATTGTGGGGATGCTACACTTGGACGGAATCCCGTCCCCAGACACGCTGCGCGGAGCCTTAGATATCTTACAGGCGCGCCATCCCTTTTTGAAGGTTCGATTGATCCGGGGGAGTGGCAGACATTGTTTTGTGTCCGATGGTGTACCTGCAATCCCATTGGATGTCCTCGATCGTAGAGATGATGATCACTGGGTCGAGATCGTGGAAGATTATCTAAATTTCAAGTTTGATCATTCCCAGGGGCCGCTTATTAAGTGTGCTTTTCTAACCGATGGCCTGAATAATGGCGAAATAGTATTAGGTGCTCAACATTCGATTGTTGATGGCCCATCTGTCGCAAACTTGTTCCGAGAACTGATGACTTTGTGTGCGATGATCGAATCCGATGCGGAGATGGAAGGTTTCGACCCGCTTCCGCCCTTGCCTCCAGTAGAAGATTTCTTCCCATCAGGGTTCCAGGGGTTTGATCTTAAACGCAAGTCTCTGGGCTATTTCCGTGCCCAAATGGGAGATGAGTTCGGTTATCAAATGAAATTGCGCGGCAAAAGAAAACCCCCTATCAACCTGGATGCCAAAGGCCGAATCCTGCCCTGGCGAACACCGGAAGATTTGACGATCTCAATCGTCCGCCGCTCTCGTATGCAGCGGGTCACACTGAATAGTGTGATCAATGCCGCGGTGCTGTTGAGCGTTCAGAAGCATCTCTACGCTGGCGAGGAGATGCCCTTCCGCTATATGTCCATGGCAGATTTGCGACCTTATCTTGATCCACCCGCTCCGCTCGACCAGGTGGCTTGTTATATTTCCCCGCTGCGCTACACCATTCAAGTTTCGGCCGATGATGAGTTGTGGTCATTAGCCCACCGCATCAACGATCAGATCTATGCATCCACAAAACGCGGGGATAAATTCCTGGCCTCGGTGATGGCGGAGCAGTTTATGCGCATGACTTTTGGGATGAAGAAATTCCGCATGGCAACCACAGCTATCAGCTATGGAGGTCCTTCACTGCTTGAGCCGGAATTCGGACCCTATAAGGTCACTGGTGTGCATGGCTTTGTGTCCAATTTTGGCCTTGGCCCAGAGTTTTCCGGACAGGTCAGCATCTATAATGATGAGCTTTGGTGGGATATGCTCTACATGGATACGGATATGGATCGTGAGATGGCTCAAAAGATTGCTGATGAAATAAATAAACTCTTAGAAACACCATGATAGAAACTGTTCGATGTTTGCCCCCACCCCTGGTCCCTCCCCCGACAATCGGGTGAGGGGAAATAGTGAAAAAATAGGTGCGTGCGGCGCTTGGCGCCAGCACGCACCTATTTTTTCACAACCCCCCCTTATGGCTGGGACGCTATGCGGCCAGTAGGGCGGGGGGATAAGGGGATGGGGTAAGAAAAGAAATTAACACCCGAAAATTCATTTCGAGCTGTGTCATGTTTTTCGGAAATTATTTCTTATCAAGCCGCTTTATCAATATCCCTGTAATTGTTAGCGAAATCATCGCCATAGCGATCAAAACCCCCCAGGAACCTAACATCATCTCGTCATCATAGGTCAACATTAGATCTTCAGTGGCATCCGCATAATTGAAACACATGATTCCACCGGGTTGGTTCGCGAGCGGATTCTCCGGGGGTTCGCTGCACATCACCGTGGCTGCCACCTGTTCTTCCATATCTATTGTCACCCCCAGGGCTGTCAGCGACCAGCGGGTTGCTGTCAAATAAGAAAGTGGTTCAGCGGCGTTGTCGCTCAGGTCAAACACTGTTCCGGCAAAGAAAAATTGGAAGAACAGCAAGATCACAAGAACGTAGATAGCCATGTCGCTCGACTTGCTGATTGCCGAGACGATGAAACCAACGCCCATGCTGGCTAACATGGTCAAGAATAAGGTGATAAAGAATTCTAACGGCGCGGAGAAATATAATCCCTGTTCTGGGTAATCGACTCCGAAAGACAAAACTACCAAATATAAGAACGTCTGAATGGCCGCAAAGATGGTAAAAACGGCTATCTTGCTGGCAAGGTAGGGCAGCACTTTAAGATTGACCATGCGCTCCCGCAGATAAATTGTGCGCTCTTTGATCAATTCATTGGATGGTACATACATGCCCACTAAAACCGCTTCCAAACCCATCACGAACACAAAGGTGTTCAGATCGGCGAAGGGCGCATAGCTTTCGGTCATGTTTTTGGCCGCGGCTACAGGATCGGCCAGAATCCCTGCATCACCAATCAGGATGTCTGGCGTGGAAATGATCAACTGCAGTGTGGCAGTTAAGGGGAACAGCAGCAACATCAGAACCAATGTGAACCACTCGCTTTTTAAGACTGAGAATGCTCGTTGGGTGAGTACGTTGAATTGTCGTAAGAAGTCTCCAATGCCAAAGCGAATCTTCGGCAGCTGCCGCTTGGAACCTGTTGGTTTGGTCAGTTGTCGTTCTGCGACGTATTTTTGGTGCAATACAGGTTTCTCTTCATGGAAAACCCTGTGCCATTCATCACCGTGGCGTTCGATGCGTTCATAGATATCGGCAAAGTCATCCACTTCGAAGAAATCCAGGGTATCCTGGGAAGGACCAAAATATACCAGTTTCCCTTGCGATAAGAAGGCCACATGATCGGTCTGGCGGATATTGTCTGTTGCATGGGTGATCAAAATCACGGTGCGCCCTTCATCGGCCATGCGGCGCAGGGTGTACATCATCTTCTTCTCTAGACCGGGATCCAACCCCGAAGTGGCCTCGTCGAGGTAGATCAGCTTGGGGTCGGCCAGTAATTCCGCGGCGATGCTGACGCGTTTGCGCTGCCCTCCTGAAAGGTTGCTTATGCGTGTGTTGCGGATGGTCTCCGTATTCATGCTGACGGTGTCTAATACTTGGCTGATGCGTTTAGCACGCTCCGCCCTGGAGATATCAGAAGGCAGGCGTAATCGAGCGGCGTAATCCAGCGCCTTTTCGACTGTCAGCATTGAGTGTAAGATATCCGACTGGGGCACATATCCGAGTTGATGTCGAAAGTTCTCGTATTCCTTGTAGAAATCATGTCCATTGAGACGCACATCCCCTTTGCCAGGCCGGAAACCGATCAGGGCGTTCATAAAGGTGCTTTTTCCTGCTCCGCTCCCGCCCACCACGGCAATGAACTCTCGGGGCAGAACTGTCATATCAATATTGTGCAAGATGCGAAGTGGCCCGCGACGGGTTTTGACATCAACGTTAAGGTTAGTCACATCCACGCGCATGCCATGGCTTTGGTATTTGGTGAGTTGCCCATCTTGGAACAGAAGGATGTGTTTCCCGATCTGGATTTGATCTCCATCGAAGATTTCTACCTGTGTGATGGGCTGCTGGTTGACAAAAGTGCCGTTGGTGCTGCCTACGTCTTCTATCCAATAATTGTCACCAAGTTGGCGAATACGGGCATGCTCCCGGGAGACGTCTGCATCGCTGAGTACGATATCATTATCATCGTCGCGGCCGATGGAGATTTCCCGCAATTCAGTCACTACGGTCGGTTCAGCAAGTGTCGGGGAGAAGCCGGATACTTCAATTCGGGTTTCCGTGGGATCGTAGAATACCATCCCGATGGAAACGCCAAAACTCTCATCGCCGATGCGAATGACATATTCATTGGTAAGCAGTGCGGGGGCACCGGGCTTCAATAAGTGATCGTTGAGTCGCGTGCCGTTGGTGCTATTTAGATCTGTGATGGTATAGCCTTCATCGGTACGGCGGATTTCGGCGTGTTTGCTGGATACAAATCGCAGCCTTGAGGGGATCACTAAGTCACATTCAGAACCACGTCCTATCAGAGTGACATCTTTTGAAATCTGCGAGACTCTAGTTTGCCCGTCGGGCCAGTGTACTGCCAAATAAGGATGATCAGCCGGGGGGTAGGGTTGGTTTTCACCTATCGAGATGGGAACATCGTCCAGGGAGCTGGGTTTTTTGCCCTCGGTGAGAACTTCCACCCCTAATTGAAAGGTTATCTGAACTAACTGTCCTAATTTGCCCAAACCAACTTGGATCGTATCTCCATCATGGAGAAAGGCGCTCTTTTCTATACGGGTACCATTCAGCAAGACCCCGTTTCTGCTTTCGAGGTCGATGACGTGATATCGTGTCCCCTCACGCCGGATCTCCAAATGCTTTCTGGAGATAGATGTATATTCGCTGGGTGGGATAATATCGTTATCTTCACCACGCCCTATACGCACGGTATCTTTCTTTAGGATGTGGGTCTCTTGTTCTCCAGATGGCCAGGCGATGATGAGTCGCGATCGCCGATACATCATGGTATTTTTTGTCGATGTGTTTGACATCTGACGCCCTCCGCATTAGGATGACCAATGTTATTATTTCTTTATTCATTTATAACATAACAAAGAAACAGAAGGTGTATGTATGTCTTTCTCCATCGACGAAATCAAACGCTTGATCTCATTACAACTGGGAACCAAAGATATTGGTGATAAAGATCGCTTCTTGGAAGATTTGGATGCTGAGTCTGTTGATGTGATGAACATTGTTGTAGCTATTGAAGAAAAGTATCAGGTGGAGATCAAAGAATCCGAAATTCCCTACATTCTTACTCCTATCGACTTGTATACTTTAGTGAAGAGTCGAGTCTAGTTGTTTCAAAGAAATGCTTTCAAAGGATTTTCCAACCCTGATAGAAATGCTTGCTTATAGGGCAGCACATAACCCTAATGAAGTGGCGTTTACTTTTCTGGGGGAGCCATTTACATATGCCCAAATATGGGGAGAGATCAATCGCTTTGGAGCCTATCTTCAACAGTTAGGGGTATCTCGAGGGGATCGGGTAGTTCTCGCTTTACCCAATAGCGCTGAGTTCTTTGGTGCTTTTTACGGAACACAACGGGTGGGAGGGATTGCTGTCCCTTTGTTCCCTGGATCGGG
>CAZLNX010000078.1:0-19640 GCA_964560795.1 uncultured Anaerolineales bacterium
CAGGCTCCTCAATCATCCTAATTCTCACAAATCCTATTCGCGATTAGTATAAATGAAGTTCAAATTGTTGATATCCCTAATCAGGGGAGTATTGAAGGAATCCCACATGACTGGGTTGTACAAATCCCCAGTTTGATTAATGGAGTGGGTGTGTTCCCCTTATGCATGGGTAAGATCCCACACCATATGCATTCATTTATCCATGCTGCTAAACGTTACGAGCTTTTGGCAGTTGAAGCCGCGATGATGGGAGATTACAAAATTGCCCTGGAGGCATTGATTGCCAATCCGTTAATTACATCGTTCTACAAAGCAAAAGCAGCCTTAGATGAGCTGCTGATTGCCCACAAAGACAATCTCCCCAGTTTTATCGATGTGATTGAGAAGCTTGAGAAGGGCGAAACGCCCTATTAATAGGGTTTGTCAAACGAAATGGAGAGAGAACCATGATTCGTATGATCCTCTTGTGTAATGCCGGCCTATCATCATCTTTTGTTGTTGATCGGATTGAGAAAGAATTTCAAGCGAAGGATATTGACATTAGCATAACATCGCATTCCTTCGCTGGTTTGAAGACAGCAATCAATGTCGTAGATATCGTTCTTATTGCGCCACAGCTTAAATTCATGGAAAAGGAGGTAGGAGAATTCTGTCAAAAAAATAATAAACCTTATCTAGTTGTCGATGCAAATTTTTACGGAATGTCGGAAGGATCTGACATTGTCGAAAACATCCTTTCACTTGTTGGAAATGATTCATGAAAAGGAGAAGAGATCATGAATAAACTTGTACATTGGGTAGAAGCGAATCTGCTTCCACCATTTACCAAATTTACAACTTCCCGCGCAGTTTCTTCCTTAATGATTGGTTTCAGGTTTGCGTTTCCTCTCATTTTGGCGGGAGCATTCCTTCAGATAATCGCTAATCTTCGTTTTGCTGTGGAGGAACTCGAAACCATTGGTCTGGATATTCTAGGGAATCTATCTTTTGGACTGATGGGGTTAGCCTTTGCTTTGGGCATTGCAATGGCATATTCAGAAGCGCTTGAAATTGATCCTAAAGGTGCGACAGTTATTACCATGAGCGTCTTCTTCATTTTGGTTCGGCCAGAAATCGTTGAAGGTGTGCTGCAGTTCTCAGAAACAGCTTTTGGCCCCTCGAATTTACTAGTCGCTCTTTTGGCAGGATTTGGAGTTCCTGGAATGATCTATTTCTTCACAAAACGCGGATTAGTCATCAAAGCGGAGGGTTTACCATCCTTTGTCCGCAATTGGTTTATGCCCCTAATTCCAGGTGTAATTGCAATTTTCTTGGCCTGGTTGGTTTCATATCCTCTCGGTGTGGATGTGCCTAAAATTCTGGCAGGGCTCTCGAAACCGCTCTATGGCATTATGGATTCGTACATTGGAATACTTGTGTTAGGTTTGCTGATGACACTTACCTTCTCAACGGGGATTCACCCATCAGCGACTGTAGGGGCACTGATTCCACTGATGTTTGCCGCGTTAGGCGAAAATATGGAGTTGGTCAATGCTGGGAACGAGCCTGCTCATCTTATGAATTTCGCAACATTACTGGGTTTTATAACACTAGGAGGGCAAGGGGCCACCTTCATGCTGAACATTTTTATGTTGCGATCAAAGTCCCAAACGATCAAGAAATTAGGGCGTACAACAATTTGGCCAATATTGTTTGGGATCAATGAGCCTCTGATTTATGGTTTGCCCATTGCTTTCAATCCTATACTGATCATTCCGTTCATCATAAACGGTGGCATCATCAACGGTTCACTCACATATGTAGTGATGAAGCTAGGAATTGTAAGGATTCCATGGAACATCATGGGTGTAATTCCTTCCCCTCCAGGTGTGTCCGCATTCCTGTCGACCCAAGATTGGCGAGCACCTGTTTTCGTGCTGTTCCTGCTGGTAATCAACGGCCTGGTTTACTATCCTTTCTTCAAGGCATACGAGAAGCAGCTCATGGAAAAAGAGGCTGAAGAGGGAGCTGCACAATGACAGATGATGCATTGGACGTAACGACTGTTCAGGTAGCTACCAAGGTGATCATCCACGCTGGCAATGCCAGAGCATTGTTGGTGGATGCCCTAAATGCTGCCCAAGATGGAGACCTTGAGACAGCAGATGAAAAGATTGAACAGGCCAATAGCGAAATCCAGGCTGCTCACCAAACTCAGACTGATGTTATTCAGGCGGAGGCACGCGGTGAGAAACTGCAGCTTTCGTTATTGATGACTCATGCCCAGGATTCTCTCATGGTAGCTATGTCTGAGATACAGATTGGGCGTTACCTGATTCAGCTTTTTGGCAAAGTGAATGAACTTGCAAAAGAATAAAATCTGCTGTTTGAACATGTTCGATCACTTTTCATCCCAGAAGGGTGATCGAACATCCAAGGTTGTTTCATTAAATAAATTTTCATAAGGACGATGGCCCATGAGTATTTCTGAATATTATCGATGGTTAAAAAGAGATTGGGCAAAAGCAGGGTTGGTTGTTTCAATTTTCTTGTTTGTTTTCCTCTTTGTTTTTGTTCGCAAAATGGATTTCGTTGTGTTTGTTCTGCTTCTGCAAACTCCTTTGTATATGCTACATCAAGCGGAAGAGTATATTTTCCCCGGTGGCTTTGGGGAATTTTTTAATAAGCACATCTTTAAATTAGAAACTGAAGATGGTCCTCTAGATGAGAATTTCATATTCCTCGTGAATATTCTTTACATTTGGATACTGTTACCTCTTTTTGGAATTTTGACCACAATTGATTATCGATATGGTTTATGGCTTCCTTATTTTTCCTTTTTCGCCGGAATAGCTCATATCGCACTGGCATTAAGAGCGGGAAAGCTGTATAACCCGGGTTTGATTGTTAGCTTGGTAATCAATATTCCGGTTGGTCTTTGGGCGATTCTATTTCTTATCAAAAAGGGAATTCTTTCCGATTTCTTCTTGAACCCACATATTTTAATAGGCCTTGGCGTTAACCTTTTACTGCCAGTAATGGGTGTGATTTTGTTTAGGCGCTATATGCGTAAAGGAAATGCTGGAGCAGTTTAGAATGAGCGATATGACAATGAAGTTTATAAAACTTCAAATAACCAACGATGTTGGATTGCACGCCCGACCAGCAGCTTTGTTTATCCAAACTGCACAAAGTTTCCAGTCGGATATCCACATCAAGTATGGTGACCAAGAAGGAAATGCGAAAAGTTTGCTCTCTGTATTGGGGTTGGGCGTAGGTAAAGGATCTGAAATCTTGGTGGAAGCAAGAGGGGAAGATGCTGATCAAGCCCTGGAAGCGCTGAGTGCATTGGTTGAAAACAATTTTGGTGAAGTCAAGACATGAAATTGGCGATCAACTATGAGAAAGTTATCTGGTAATCCCGCAGCACCTGGAATAGCAATTGGGGTAAGCTATTGGCTTCTACAAGAAGCATACAAGCCCGGAAAGAGACAGATTGAAAACCCTGCAGCTGAAATAGTAAAACTTGATCAGGCCCGCGATATTGCACGCGAACAGCTAATGAGCATCCAGGCCAAGGTGATGGCTGAAGTTGGAGAAGACCAAGCCGCTATCTTTGGTGCTCATATCCTGATCTTAGATGACCCTGACTTGAACAAACTCATCACAAATAAGCTGGAAGATGGACGAGTCAATATTGAATTCATCTGGTCTGAGGCTATTGAATATTACACCGAGCAGATGGAAGCTCTTGATGATGAATACTTTCGTGGTCGTGCGGCGGATGTCCGCGATGTGGGAAAGCGAGTGTTGAGAATTCTTCTTGGGATTGAAGAAAAAACATTAGCTTCCCTTGAAGAACCTGTAGTGATCCTGGCGCGTGATCTTGAGCCTTCCGATACTGCTCGTTTGGACAAATCCAAAGTTCTTGGATTTTGCACCATCGAGGGCGGGCCAACTTCACATACGGCCATACTGGCAAAAGCGCTTGGCTTACCAGCCGTGGTGGGAGTTGGAGATGATTTACTTGAAGTTCCTCAGGATGCACCCTTAATTATTGATGGTGAACGTGGTGAGATCATCGCCTATCCGGATGATCTTACGCAAAGTGAATTCTATATACGTCTGCAAAACTCTATCGAACAATCCAAAGCTGAACGAGATGCAGCTAAGTTGCCAGCGAAAACGAAAGATAACCATCAGGTTGAAGTTTTTGCGAATATCGGTGGGATTGAAGATGCCATCGCAGCATTATCGAATGGCGCTGAAGGTGTTGGTCTGCTGAGAACTGAATTCTTGTATCTTGATCGTGACTCAGCTCCTGATGAAGATGAGCAGTACTCTGCCTACAAAGCCATATTCGATGTAATGGAATCGCGCCCCATTGTGGTGCGCACCCTGGATGTGGGTGGTGATAAATCTCTGCCCTATTTGGACTTGGGTGAAGAAGCTAACCCTTTCTTAGGGTGGCGTGCTATTCGAATGTGTCTAGACCGACCTGAGTTTTTTAAACAACAGCTGCGTGCATTGCTGCGTGCTGGTGCAGGTCACAATCTTCGCATCATGTTCCCCATGATTGCTACCCTACAAGAATTGCGTCGGGCAAAAGAACTGCTTAATAAAGCCCAAGAGGAAATTATTGCAGGAGGGTATTCTATCGCTGAAAATGTGCAAGTAGGGATTATGGTTGAGATTCCCTCAGTGGTAATGATGGCAGATCAATTTGCCAAGGAAGTTGACTTCTTCAGCATTGGGACAAATGATCTGACCCAATACACGATGGCAGCTGACCGTGTAAATCAGAAAGTGGCCTATCTGGCCGACGCCTGCCATCCGGCAGTTTTGCGTCAAATCAAACGCGTCATTGACGCTGCACATGAGCATGGTATTTGGGTGGGATTGTGTGGCGAGTTGGCCGGTGATCCCGAGGCGATTCCCCTTTTGTTAGGGCTGGAACTAGATGAATTTAGCGTGGCGACAGCATCTATCCCGCGTGCCAAGCATATTATTCGAGAATGGTCTCTCTCGGATGCAAGCCATCTTGCCAAACAGGTGTTGGATTTGGATTCCGCTCAAGCAGTGCGGGAAAAAGTACGAGGAGCGGGGTCTATATAACCGGGGACAGGTTTTAATCAAACACACTCTTGATCGTGCGTCGCCTGGACATATTTCTGCAGGAACTGCCCGGTATACGAATTTGGGTTACCGCAGATGTCCTCGGGGGTGCCCTCAGCGATGATCTCGCCGCCAGCCTCGCCGCCCTCGGGGCCCAGGTCTATGATGTGATCGGCTACTTTGATGATATCCAGGTTATGCTCGATGATCAGGACCGTATTTCCGCCGTCGACCAGGCGGTGTAAGACCTCGATCAGTTTGTGCACGTCAGCAGCGTGCAAACCCACAGAAGGTTCATCAAGAACATAAAGGGTGCTGCCCGTAGAGCGTTTTGAAAGCTCACGAGCCAGTTTGACGCGCTGCGCCTCGCCACCAGATAACGTTGGCGCGGCTTGTCCCACGCGGATATACCCTAATCCCACATCATACAAAGTTTGCAGGCGGTTGACCATCGGCGGGAAAGCTTCGAAGACTTCTAATGCCCGTTCGATAGTCATATCCAGCACATCGGCGATGTTGTGTTCCTTGAAGCGTACCTGTAGGGTTTCGCGGTTGAAACGTGTCCCCTTGCAAACTTCACAGGGAACGTACACATCGGGCAGGAACTGCATCTCAATGCGCAGCTGTCCCTGTCCCTGACAAGATTCACAGCGTCCGCCGTGCACATTGAAGGAGAAGCGCCCAGGCTTGTAGCCGCGGATTTTGCTTTCCGGTAACTCGGCGAATAACTTGCGAATGTGATCGAATAATTTTGTGTAGGTCGCCGGGTTGGAGCGCGGCGTGCGCCCAATGGGGGATTGATCGATATTGATTACTTTATCGATCTGATCCAACCCTTCGATATCATCGTGATCTCCAGGCATAGATTTTGCCCGATGGAGTTCTTTTGCTAAGGCTTGGTAGAGCACGTCTACCATCAGGGTAGATTTTCCTGAGCCTGACACGCCGGTGATGCAAATCAGCCTGCCCAAGGGAATCTTAACGTCGATATTCTTTAAGTTGTGTTGGCGAGCACCAACGATCTTGATGGATTCACCATTGCCATTTCGGCGTCTGTCTGGGATGGGTACCTGCAATTTCCCAGAGAGATAGGCACCGGTGAGCGATTTGGAGTGTGCCAGAATATCATCTACTGTTCCCTCGGCAACGACCTTGCCGCCATGCTCCCCTGCGCCTGGACCCAAATCGACAACCCAATCAGCGGTTTCGATGGTCTCGGAATCGTGCTCTACAACCAGTACAGTGTTTCCTAAGTCGCGCAGCCCTTCCAAGGTACGCAGCAAACGGGCATTATCTCGGGGATGCAGACCAATGGAGGGTTCGTCGAGCACGTACAGGACGCCCATTAACCGGGATCCAATTTGGGTGGCAAGACGGATTCGTTGGGCCTCACCACCTGAGAGGGTAGCAGCGGAGCGGTCCAGCGTTAAATAATCCAACCCCACGGAAACCAAGAATCCCAAACGTTCTTCAAGCTCTCGCAAGATCCGTGAAGCAATGATCTGTTGGCGCTGCGTGAGTGGTGTGTCATCAGCGGTCATTTGTCCAACCCACTCTAGCGTGGCATGAACAGGCCAGTCAGTTATGGTGATGATGTTGGTGTCGAGCAGCGTCACGGCTAGGGCTTCTTTGCGTAGTCGCTTACCATGACAGGTGGGACAAGTCCTCATGGTCATAATACTTGCGATGCGCTCTCGCTGATATTCTGAATTGGTTTCACTGTAACGCCGCTCTAGATTTCCTATGACGCCCTCGTAAACGCGTTTGAAGTTGTACTCGTTTCCGCGGGCGTTGCGGTACTTCATATTGATCTCTTTGCCCCCAGACCCGTAGAGCAGGATCTCGAGATCTTTTTTCGGCAGATCCTTGACGGGGGTATCTAAATCGATCTTATAATGACGGGCTGCTCCTTCAAGGGTCTGCCAATACCATCCGCCTTCATCTCGAGGACCGTCCCAGGACGAGATGGCAATCGCGCCACCGTTGATCGAGAGATCTTTGTTCGGGATAATCATGTCGGGATCAATTTCCAGCTTGCCCCCTAATCCCTGGCATTCGGGGCAGGCCCCGTGGGGAGTGTTGAAAGAGAATGTGCGCGGCTCGATCTCGGGCAGGCTGATGTGGCACTCTGAACAGGCTAGGTGTTCGGAGAAGTAGATGTCAATAGGATCGGGGTCAGATTTATCTCCCTTGATCCCTTGCTTTTCCGCGTTCTCTGGTTGCGGATTAAGCACATGGACGATGAGATACCCTTCGCCAAACTGCAGCGCGGTTTCGACAGAATCCGTCAGGCGCGTGCGGAAGTTTTCAGCCTCTTCCTTATCTTCATATGCCCGGATCACTAAACGGTCTACCACAGCTTCAATATGGTGGATTTTGTAGCGATCCATCTCAATTTTCTCGTCCAGATTGTAGACCGTGCCATCCACACGTGCGCGCAAAAAGCCAGATTTTTGAATTTCATCCAATGTTGCCTGGTACGTGCCTTTGCGGCCGCGCACCACTGGTGCCAGGAGCAGCAAGCGTGAACCTTCTGCGATAGATTCAACAGCTTCAACAATTTCTTGGGCTGATTGCTTGGCGACTTCTCGTCCGCATTCCGGGCAGTGGGGGATACCTGCACGGGCAAAGAGCAAACGCAGATAGTCGTAGATCTCCGTGACCGTACCGACTGTAGAACGCGGGTTGCGAGATGTCGCTCGTTGGTCAATTGAAACGGCAGGAGAAAGCCCCTCGATGTAGTCGACATCGGGTTTGTCCATTTGGCCCAGGAACTGGCGGGCATAGGATGAGAGCGATTCGACATAACGTCGCTGACCCTCAGCAAAGATTGTGTCGAATGCCAGCGAAGATTTTCCAGAACCTGATAGCCCCGTAATGACGACAAATTTGTCGCGGGGGATTTCAACAGTGATATTCTTTAAATTGTGGACACGAGCGCCTACAACGCGGATGACAGGGGATGAAGACATAGTGATTTTACTCTTCGGGATACTAGTGAACGTAAAACGAATGGACTTTGTATTATAGCACAAGTGTGCTAAGAATTGTTTCAGAAATAGCCAAACAAATATTATATCAGTCAGTGCCACACCCAGGATTAAAATCTCGCTAGAATTGTAGAAAATGACGATGACTCAACCCCCAAATTTCGCTTCAAATATTGCCATCTGGAAAATTTTACGCTACACTCAATCCATCGTTCATTCGGATTAGGTTTGGGGTTCTCATGAATTTTGAACATAGCTTATTCATAGGCATTGCTCCTACTGCTGGAAAGCGTGATATTGCCTATGCGGCAGTGGATCGCGAATTGAGCCTGTCTCATGTTGGCTGCGGTGACATTGAAGATGTGACTGCGTTTGTGTCTGTCCAGAAAAATGGAGTTTTGGCAATAAGTGGACCAAGACAGCCAAACCAGGGCTTGATGAAGAGTGATGATATCCGCGCTACTCTCAACCCTACGCCAAGTCCCGGACGCTGGGAAGATTATCGGGTGGCTGAATATCTGCTTCATATGCATAAAATTCGTGTGCCGCGCACGCATTCCCAGGTTGATGGATGTCCCAGCGCCATGAAGAACAGCTTCGCGCTCTATCAACGTTTTTCTGAAATGGGATTTCAACTATTTCCTGACCCAAAAGAAGCGCGGCAATTGATGGAAGTTAGTGCATATGCAGCTTATTCGGTCTTGCTCGAATGCACCCCTTTCCCCAAAACCAGCCTGGAAGGACGCTTGCAGCGTCAGCTAAAATTATATGATTTGGGCCTGGAAACCCCTGACCCCATGCGGATTTTCGAAGAAATTACCCGTTATAAAGTCATGCAGGGAATCCTGCATCTGGAGAGTCTCTACTCAACTTATGAATTAGATGCGCTTGTAGCTGCTTATTGTGCCTGGACGGCTTTTGAGCATCCCGAGAGAATTTCAATCGTTGGAGATCCAAAAGAAGGACAGGTCGTTTTACCGGTGAATGTGTTAAAAACATCATATCAGTAAATCCTCGAACACCTACTATCTTGGAGAATACTATGCCCCCTTATAAGACGAAATTGATCCTCAACCCCAACGCCGATATGGGCAACGCCTGGCGCCTGGCCGCTGATCTCCGCCCTGTTGTTGATGAATACGGCGGAGCCGATTGGTCAGGGACTGTCTATCCCACGCATGCTATCGAGTTAGCGCGTCAAGCCGCCTTGGATGGCTATGAACTGGTTGTTGCTGTTGGGGGGGACGGGACTATCCACGAGGTCATCAACGGTGTTATGCAAGTTCCAGCCGAGCAGCGCCCCAAAGTTGGCATTGTCCCTATGGGGTCCGGCAATGATTTCGCTCATGGGGTAGGGATGAAAGATAATCATGTCGAAGCGCTAAGACAGATCTTCTCGGGCACACCCAAAACGATCGATCTGGCAGTTGTTGAGGACAACCTTGGTCGTCGAGAGTATATTGACAATACCATTGGGATCGGATTTGATGCCACTGTTACCATCCGCTCTCACTCACTGCCATTACTGCGTGGGTTTTTAATGTATCTGGTAGCGGTATTACAAACGATCATTCTCAACCACGACGCCGCCCATATGGAAATTGAAACAGACAATGAAAGTTGGGTAGAGGATGTCTTGATGTTTGTAATCTGCAATGGGCCGCGCGAAGGCGGGGGTTTCCTGGTTGCACCTGATGCTGTCAATACGGATGGCATCTTTCATTACGCGGCGATCAATAAAGTCTCGCGTGCCATGATGTTCCGCTTAGTGCCCGAGGTGATGAATGGTACCCATGGGCGATTCAAACAAGTACGTATGGGACATCTCAAAACCATGACTCTGAAATCAGACCGTCCCCTGTTTATCCATATTGATGGTGAAGTTTTTTCCGATTTTGGGTCCGACGTGAAAGAGCTTAAACTCGAAGTATTGCCTCAAGCCATCGAGGTTGTTTCCTAACTTGCCTGATCTAGAACACAGTCTTCACGGTCACGATTTAGGCTATTTGCGCATTGTTGCAGAAGGCTGGGGTTTGGATTTAACAGCCCCAGATGTCGGTACAGCATTGCCAGAACTGGTGAGATTTTTGGTCGATAGCGCCATGGTGGAAGAAATCCTGGTCACATTATCTCCCGAAGCACTCTCAGCAATTAGTGCGCTTTTGAAGAAAAATGGCCGCCTCCCTTGGGTGCAGTTCACTCGTCAATTTGGTGATGTTCGTGAAATTGGTCCTGGTCGTCGTGACCGCCAACGGCCAGATAAATCGCCTGTATCGACTGCAGAAATTCTCTGGTATCGTGCTTTGGTGGCGCGTGCTTTCTTCGATACGCCGCGCGGCAGTGAAGAATTCGCCTATATCCCCGATGATTTGTTTCCATTGATCTCGCAGAAAACTTCGCTGCAAGGGGTTGCGCCTCTGGGAAGGGCGGCCACAGCCGCCGAGAGGGCGCATCCGATCCCCGCTGATGATGGTCTTCTCGATCATATTTGCACGCTGCTGGCGGCGCGGCGCATCGACCAAGACATAAGCTCTCTACCGGAGAATATTGAGCCGTTTCTGAACGCTCTTTTGGCCAGTGCAGGTATCCTTGGCGCTGATGGCCAGCCCAATCTCGATGCAACGCGTGCCCACCTGGAAGCGCCGCGAGGTGATGCCTTACTCCAACTCGCCCAGGCCTGGCTGAATAGCGCGGCCCACAATGATCTGCACCTCGTGCCGCACCTGCAAGCCGAAGGCCAATGGGAGAATGATCCCTTATCAACGCGTCACTTCATCATTCGTTTGTTGGATGCTTTGCCAAGCAACACCTGGTGGAATCTGTCTGCTTTTATTGCTGATATCCGCCGTGACCATCCGGATTTCCAGCGCCCAGCAGGGGATTATGATTCCTGGTATATCAAGAATACGGAGACCGGCGAGTTTTTGCGCGGCTTTGAACATTGGGATGATGTCGATGGTGCACTTATCCTATACCTGATTACCGGGCCTTTATGCTGGTTGGGTTTTGTGGATTTGGCAGCACCCGAGGAGGATCCACTTCCCTCACAGGGAATCGCTTTTCGTTATTCGGGTTGGGCTGATGCCCTTTTTGCGGATACTGCTCCCGAAGGTGTTTCTGCTGAGACTGATCCCGTACATGTCCGCTCCGATGGGCGTCTGGGCGTGCCCCTCAATGCACCGCGTTCAGTGCGCTATCAAATCGCCCGTTTTTGTCGTTGGGAGCCTGAAACACATCATGAATATCGTTATCTTCTAACGCCTACATCCCTGGAACGCGCCCGTCAGCAGGGACTACAAATCAGCCATCTTCTGACACTCTTACAGAAGCATGCCGATTCGCCGCCTCCCAACATTATCAAAGCCCTGAAGCAATGGGAACAGCGCGGCACCGAAATCCATGTTGAGCAGCACGTCATCTTGCGGGTTGGCTCCCCCAAGATTTTGCAGAGTCTCCAAAAAACGCGCGCTGCCCGCTTTTTGGGTGATCCCCTGGGCCCGACGTCGATTATCGTCAAAGCTGGGGCTGAAGAGAAAGTTCTGGCTGCTTTGCTAGAGATGGGTTTTATGGGGGAGATTACAAATACAGATGATTCTGATTGATGCTCGTTTTGTCACTGGGTAAGATTCCTCGTGTTTAACTTATCAATATGTGGTGGCACATTCCTTATAAATTAGATAGAAGGTTCTTATGTCGTTTTTTTCTTTCTTTCAGAGAAAGTCACCAATCAGCGGATTGGATCAATACGATTTATCTCCAAACGAAATCAATAGCTTGCGGCAATTTGTTCAGCTGGCTGGCGATCATGAGTTGTTTCGTGTTAATCCACGCTATCTGGCAGAGAAACTGGATTGGAGGGAAGAGCGCACGCTGGATGTGTTGACCATGTTAGTAGCAGAAAAGCTGTGGGGATTGGAGTGGGAAGCGTATTGCCCAGCTTGTGGGAATTTATTGCAGCGGACGGAAGAGTTTTCTGAATTGGAATCACATCACCAGTGCGAAAATTGTTACGAAGAAAGTGAGATTCGCCTGGACGAGGAGATCACTCCGCGTGCAAGCATTCGAGAGAATACTCGTCGGTTGCGCCCTCATCGCCGTGATGACCCAGATTTTCGTACCAATGTAGACGACGAACTAGGTCGTTTACCCGCGCTGCAATTGATCAACCGAAATCTCTTTCGGGAAATGCTGGGAACTCAGGTACTGCCGCCGGATCACTCGTTGGGAGTACAGCACCTGGCGGTCTTCTTCTCGGATTTGAAGGCTTCCACAGCAATGTATCAAAAATTAGGCGATGCAGCGGCATATCAACTAGTGCGAGAGCATTTTGACGTGATCTTCTCTGCCGTTGAAAGACATGGTGGTTCTGCGGTGAAAACCATCGGAGATGGTGTGATGGGGACTTTTTTCGATAATGCCTCCGCGCTGCGAGGCGTTGTAGAGAGTGTGCGCGGCGTCAGCGAGCTAAACCAGCAAGCTGGGTTGAGTGAGGACGATCGATTGCGTTTGAAAGTGGGTTTGCACGCCGGGCAGTGTATTGTTGTTACCTTGAATGGACGACTGGATTATTTTGGCAGCACAGTCAACATTGCGGCCCGTTTGAGCGATCTGGCTCAGGGAGATGATATCTGGTTGAGCAAATCTGTCCTCGAAGATCCTGTCGCGAGGCAGATAGCCGACGAGTTACGTTGCGACCGTGAGGAAATGGTTTCCCTTAGGGGGATTGGTGAGGAAGTGGATGTCTGCCGAGTGCGTTTGAAGGTTTAGACGTTCCAAGTTTCATGTTTCAAGTTTGTCCCATAGTTGATACAGACCCAAATTTCCCTCGTTTCCATCTGAATAGAAAGATTCCATAACTTTGAAACCTGTTTCGGCGGCCAGATCTTGAAGCTCTTCTTCGCTAAATTGGTGCACGTAGCGCAGACCATAGCCTCCGCGGCGCCAATCTAGCAAGTGATCGCCGGGATCGACTTTGGCGCGATGCAGACCGATCGCATCCCAGGGTTGCAGGCGCGCTTTCAGGCGTGGGCTGTTCATGAACTGCCAATTGGAGTGGATGAAGCAACCGTTGGGGGCTAACAGATTGTGAACTTTCTTGAAGGTTTTAAGATGTAATTCCCGACCAGGAAGATGGTGAAACACGGCGAATGAGATGATAATGTCAAATTCTGACGGCTGACTGTTGACGGATGACGGCTGATGGCTGGTGATTTCAGAATCCCAATTTGGATGAGACAAATCTGTCAGGGCAAACGAAATGTTCGGGAGTTCCGGGCACCCTGCGCGGGCCACGTCCAGGAGCTCCATGCTGAAATCGAGCCCCAGGTATGGGCCCTGGTGCCCGCGTCGGGTAAGCTCTCGAGCCAATTCGCCGTTGCCGCATCCCAAATCTAAAATAACAGCATCAGATGGAATCGTCTCTAGAATTCGGGTGACGCCTGGCTGCAATCGTTGGCGCGTAGCCGAGAACTGAGATGCGAAGGTCTGGTAAAATTGTTTGTTGAGTTTTATGAGTAGATCAGCCGTAGACAAGTCCATGTGGACATTATAGCAGTGTAGGACCATGGTGAATACGAAAAAAGAACGCTGGTATCGATCAAAAGAATTGACCCCGCAGAAGCGGGTTTTAGCGCGCAGAGCCTTAGAAGAGATCCGTGAAGGGATGGAAGTTTTCGCCGCTCTACGACGCAACCCTCTGCCCAACGGCGAGGGTTTTTTGAACAAGTCGATGCTGGTGGCGGTTTACCGCGATCTGGTGGATGCGGGAGAATGGCAAGCGGACACAGCCTTGATGGCCAAGATCCGCTTAAAACCCATGCGCACGCTCTCAGGGGTAACGACAGTGACCGTGCTGACAAAGCCCTATCCATGCCCTGGGAAATGTATCTTCTGCCCCACCGATGTGCGCATGCCCAAGAGCTACCTGCCCGATGAGCCGGGGGCGATGCGCGCCTTGCACCATGAGTTTGACCCTTACGAGCAGGTTTCTGCCCGCATCCAGGCTTTGCACGATGTGGGGCACCCTACCGATAAGATCGAATTGTTGGTATTGGGCGGAACCTGGAGTTCTTACCGGGTGGATTACCAGGAGTGGTTTTTACTGCGCTGTTTTGATGCCATGAACGGCGTTGAGTCTGACACACTGCAGGATGCACAGGCTTTGAATGAAACGGCCGCACATCGCAATGTAGGCCTGGTGGTAGAAACGCGGCCCGATCACGTTGACCAGAAGGAGATTGCCTGGCTGCGTTCTTTGGGGGTCACCAAACTTCAGATTGGTGCCCAAAGCCTGGATGATGAGATCCTAGCAGCAAACAAGCGCGGTCATACTGTGCAGGAATTGCGCGACGGCGTCGCATTGCTGCGAGCCGCGGGTTTCAAAGTAGTACTGCACTGGATGCCTAACCTGCTTGGCGCAACTGTTGATTCAGATCGTGAAGATTTCATCCGTTTGTGGGATGGTTTGGCTCCTGATGAAATCAAGATTTATCCTACGCAATTGTTGGCCAACGCTGAGTTGTATGAATACTGGCAACGCGGGGAGTACACACCCTACGAAACAGATGAATTGATCGAGATGATTGCCGATATCAAAACCAGTATCCCGCGCTACTGCCGGGTCAACCGGGTGATCCGTGATATCCCATCTACCAATGTAGTCGAAGGCAATAAACGCACTAGTTTGCGGCAAGATGTCCACCGAGTATTAGAAAGTCGGGGAGAACGCTGCCAATGCGTGCGCTGCCGCGAGGTGCGCGGGCAGGCTATTGAGCCAGGGGATCTGCTTTTGGATGATCTGGTCTACGAAGCTGATTTTGCCGATGAACATTTCCTTTCTTATGTAACCCCCGATGATAAGTTGGCTGGGTTTATTCGTTTGTCACTGCCCAAGGCTGAGTCACCCCAGACAGGACTTTCTGATTTAGAGGGTGCGGCGATCATCCGCGAGGTGCATGTTTATGGTCAGTCTTTGCAGGTGGGGCAGGAGCGACAGGGAGCCGCGCAGCACAGCGGTCTCGGGACGACGTTGGTTCGGCGCGCCGAAGAGATTGCAAAAGAGAAGGGTTTCCAGCGGATAGCGGTGATCTCAGCGATTGGCACGCGGCGCTATTATTTGGAGCGCGGCTTCGAACGGGGGGAGTTGTATTTGGTAAAGGATATCTAAATATCTATCGAAATATTTTTCTATTTGCGATGCTGCGTGTCGTATTTTCTTGAACGTTCCGCTTCTTGGAGGGGGAAAGTGGAACGTTCAAGCAAACGTGCCACCGCAGAGCAGTGGCACGAGTTTTGTTTTTGCATCCTTACAATCCGTGCAATCCGTGTCCCATTTCCATTCTAATCAAACACGAACGACATCAGCATCCCAAATAAACTAAAAATAATAGGAAGACCCAGCAGACCAGCCAGCACATACAGCACAATTCGCCAGGTAGATGTGTCACTTGGCGCGGGTACATCTTCTCCCTCAGCCATATGTCGGATGATCTTGGCGGTTTGGCGGGCTGTCTTGGGGAGTTCGCGTCCCGTGCCATAAACCCAGTGCCAATGATCTTTAGGCGTGGGCACAACAATCCTTTCGCCGTCAAAATCTTTGAGCCACAGACGCAGCGCTTCAGGGGGCGAAACGCTCAATTCACTGGGCAAGATAATGGCTTTGGCCTCGGATAAGGTTGTGTCGGGGGTGCCGTTCTCTGTCAGATGAATGGCAACGGGCAGGGATTCGGCTTCTCGCTGCAGGGCGTTGACAACGTTATCGGTGAATTCGCCGATTTTTGATGCCAGCAACAAGACGGGATAGGATTCATGTAATTTTGCCAGCGATCGTTCCGCAAGTTGATTGTCTGCCCGTAGCGCATTCCAATGGTAGGCCAAAACGAGCGAGAATAGGGTCAGCAACTCTAGCAATACCAGGGCTTGGCGTAGAAGATCTGAAGCGGGATCCCCCAACAAGGCTTTCAAGAGTTCGAAGATCAAACTCCCCGCTGTAGCCATTACACCAATGACACTGGAAAACAGCACCAGATAAAGATATATTTTTCGGACAATGGAGCGCCGGGCGTGGTCGCCTGCTTCTCCATCTTGGGCTGCTTCTTTGACCATAGGGCGCCAGGTCTGCATCCAGAGGGGCAGGCCAACGATCAAGGTCGCTAAAGCAGCTGATAACCGATTGCGTAAAAGGACATCCAGAACGGTAGATGTGCCGATGAGCATATCGATCAAGAACTCTAACAGCATGTGCAGCCCTATCACGGATGCGATTACGCCGAAAAATGCCAGGATATAGAAATACGTTCTGCGCAAACCAGCGCGCCGAGGGGTATCTGGCAGCAGGCCAATCTCAGATGAGAGGGTGCGTCCATAATAAAACCATACTCCACCCAATGGAAGCAGCGCTGAAAGTGGAATACTGATCTCATTGAGAAAATCAACTGCGCCGAATCCTTCTCCTAGAAGCGAGCGGGATACTGCATCGAGTACCACGCCGGCAGGGATGAGCACACCCCCCACACCGATCAGGCTGAGAAGGTATAGCACTACTAGGCGCAGGATCGATCTTTGTTCATCAATTTGGTCGAGGGATTTCTGTATCCGTTGCCAGGCATAAACCCATAAAGGCGCGCCAATGATCAACAAGGCCAACCCATTTGCTAACCGAGTCTGGGGGGAAGTGCCCAAGGTTTCGCCCACGGTGAGAATATATTGAACAACTTGAGAGATTCCGCCGACCAACATCGCCAGGGAGTAGAGCATCCAGATATATCGATACAACCGTCGCGTTTCGGGGAAACCCCAGTCGATTTGGGGTTCTTCCCAATGTTGGCGCGTCACATAGAGAATATAGCCCGCGATCAAGCCATTCATCACAATAGCGATGAGATTATCCACCCAACCCTGTGAGCCACCTAAGATGGCGTTCCACAATGGAAGCTGGAAAATTTGCAGCCACAGGCGGTTGATAAGCGCTAATACGTTCTGGACGATGGGGATCAATGTGGCCAATAGCGCGCCATACAGGAATATAGCGCGGATACGACTTGAACGCTCTTCATTGTCCTTGGCTGCGTTACGTTGCGCGGGGATCCAGTGCAGCAGGAAGACAGGCACCCCGACCAAAAGCAGCGAGAGGCCGCCAGCTAATTGGCTGACACCCCCGCCGATGATTTCATCGGAAAAAGCTGATCTGGCGAGCTCAATCATCCCCCAGAGCACAACTTCTAAGCTGATAAAGGCAACAAGATATTGGTATAAACGGCGTATGGTTTGCATGGGATCTCCTACTGCATAGAGCGGGCGTCAAAATTAGAAAAATCGTAAGCTTCCATGATTGTCAAAGGATCTATTTCTCTGTTTCAACATACCATTCCCAACCCCAATAGGGATAGGGCATATAAGATAGCTTCCATTGTCCTTCTTGCAGGGTCAACCAGGCATCGTTGGTTTCGCTCCAGGAACTGTCGAAGGGTTCTGATCCACCATGGATAATAGTCAATCTCACCACGGCCTCATCACCTGAAATCTCAGTTTCTCCAAGCTGCAACCCAGTATCTTCAAGATTCCATCCTAAACCCATGAATTCGTTGCGGAATTCGGTCAAACTGGGTTTCTCATCGGCATCTTGAAGGTAGCCATAGGCGCGTTGGTATTCTTCTTTGTGTAGAGCGAGAACGTAGTTGCGGACTACTCCCTCTGGCGAATCTTCAGGCCCATAACCCACATCCCCTCGACGGACGAAGAACAGCGTCAGAGATAGAACGATCAATATGACGATGACAACGAGTATCGTTAAGAGAACACGATCTTGCTTCATGTGGATATCCTTTCATGTTGGGATAGACAAAACTCACAAGAACCACGGCATCTGATGATTGTTGGATCTTAGCAGAGACGGTTTCCCCCTGGCCGCAGCCAGATCACCAGAAAGGGTCCAATCAAGGGCAAAACTAATGCCAATAACCCCCAGGCAGCATAAGCCAGTGGCGAGAGTTTCCGACTACGCAGATAAAATGCCGCTAATATCGCCATGCTAAGCATGCAGCCTATTATCAACATTCGCATTGTGTCTGGAGAGAGCGGCATCTGAAAAGCTCCTATCAAATTGCGGCAGAACCTACCACTCAGATTGTATAGGATTTTTGTTCTAAATGCAACTGCTTAAAAATCAAATCCTGCGGTGCTTGCATTACACCGCAGGATTGACTGAATTCAATAGAGAGAAAAACTACAGCCCTACAACCAGCCCCTCAATTCCATCGCTTTGACGACCTTCTCAATAGCGACCATATAGGCTGCATCGCGCATATAAACGTCCTCGCGCTCAGACATCTCCAACACATCATGGAAGGCCTTGGTCATCTTGTCGTCCAGTCTGTTGAGCACTTCCTCGCGGCTCCAGTAGAAGTTCATGTCGTTCTGGACACCCTCGAAATAAGAGACCGTCACGCCGCCTGCGTTACACAGGAAATCGGGGATGTTGAAGACACCGCGCTCTGAGAACACGGCATCAGCTTCAGGGGTTGTGGGTCCATTGGCGCCCTCAGCCACAATTTTGACACGGTCGCTGACCGTCTGAACTGTCTCTGCATTGATCTGCCCTTCAAGAGCTGAGGGGATCAAGATATCAACATCTTTGGTTATCCAGGCTTCATCGGGCTCGAGTACGTATCCTGAATCTTGGGCTTTCTCCTTGTCAATGGTGCCATAGACATCCGTGATGGATTGCAGGAAGCGTGGATCGATACCCTCATCGCGACTGATAGTATAAGGCTTCTGGTCATCACGATCCCAATAGGAGACACACACAACCTTACCACCCATATCACCGAATTCGATGGCTGCATATTGAGCCACATTGCCAAAACCCTGGATCGCGGCAACCGCATTATCCGGAGCGATATCGAGATATTTCATCGCTTCTCGGATTGTATAAACTGCTCCAAATCCCGTAGCCTCGGTACGACCCAGTGAGCCGCCACCGTCGACAGGCTTGCCAGTAATCACGCCTGGTGTATATTGGCCAACCAATTTTGAATATTCATCCATCATCCAACCCATCATGCGCGGGTTGGTGCCAACGTCTGGGGCTGGAACATCTTGGCGGGGGCCGATATTGCGATAGACCTGTTGGATCCAGCCGCGGCATAGACGTTCTTGTTCGTTGATGGATAATGATGCAGAATCAACAGCTACACCGCCTTTTCCGCCGCCCAAGGGGATATCGGCTACAGCTGTTTTCCAGGTCATCCACATAGCCAACGCTCGGACAGTATCAAGCGTTTCGGATGAGTGGAAGCGAATGCCCCCTTTAGATGGGCCGCGCACATCGCTGTGCTGAACCCTGAAACCAAAGAATACTTTGATGGAGCCATCATCCATTTTTACAGGAATCTGGAAGCGGAACTCGCGTGTCGGCCAGCGCAACATCGCTGCGGCCTGGGGATCCAGGTTCAAGAGCCCGGCAACGTTGTCAAACTGAGCTTGCGCCATCTTAAAAGCATTAATTTGTTCTGTCATTCTTTTTTTGTCTCCTACGAGAGAAATTTGGGGTATGAAATA
>CAZLNX010000079.1:0-18976 GCA_964560795.1 uncultured Anaerolineales bacterium
TACATCAAACGGTGAGTGGCAGATCAACGTGGCAGTGAATACATACTTGAGTGGCAATGGGATAACGTTCTCTGACATTGAAAATCTACTAGGTGGCTCTGGGGCGGATACATTTAGGGTTGCCGATGGCGTGACCTTCGATGGCAGCCTTGACGGGCAGGGCGGGTCGAACACGCTGAACTTCGCGGCGTTCAGCACCGAGCGTGAAGTAACCTTGACTGCCGTTGGAAATGAGACTGGCTTTGACGGGATCGAAGCAAGTCTGACTAATAGCTTCTTCAATGTCGATAACCTGGTCGGCAGCCCAACCGACTTCGACACCTTGACCGGTGCAAACCTGGCAGCAACCTGGGACCTTGACGCTAGACAGGGTAACAAATACACAGCGAATCCCACGCTCACATTCGATGACTTCGAGACTTTGGTTGGCGGCGACGCAGAGGATACCTTCAATATCAACGGCAATCCGGATTTTGATTTGCGGGGCGGCGCTGGGGATGATACCTTCAAGCTTGCTGCTGGGGCGGATCTGAATGGCGTCATCGATGGTGGTGACCATCAGGGTGGCGATATTCTAGATTATAGTGACTACCATGTAGGTGTGATAGTCAATGCTGCTACTGGAGAGGCGACTGGCACAGGCGGTATCAGTGATATTGAGTCTATAAAGGGCGGATCGATTTCCAATGTGATCGTCGGTGATGATGGTGACAATGTCCTCTTTGGCGGATCACGCAACGACGTGTTGATCGGCGGTAAGGGGAACGATACGTATATCTTCAGAGATGGGTGGGGCGATGACACCGTAATTGAAAAGCCCGGGGAAGGTGACGATATCCTTGACTTCTCCAATATCACGGGAGCTACTGGACAGCTCACCTTCGCCATGGGAGTTGCTGGTGTCATTGTTGTGGATGCCCATGGTAACACGGTTGGTGACATAGTTATGAACTATGACACGACAGAAGTGAGAGAAGTTGAGAATGTAGAGAGCTTCATTGGTGGTGATTTTGGTAATACTTTCACCTTTGATGATGGAGCTACGATTGCTCAAGGTGTATCGGGTGGTCTCGGTAATGATAGCCTGGACTTTGGTAGTTACACTTCTGCCCTGGATGCGGCACTCACAGGCCTGGGAACCGAAGATGGATTTGCTGGGATTGTCGCTGGTATAACCTTTGATAATTTGGATATTCTCACTGGAAGTGGAGTTGTGGGTGACACCTTCACTGGTGCGAACTTGGACAGCCAGTGGACTTTGAACGGGACATATACATACGCTGCTGATGGCCGCTCTCTCGACTTCGCTGGCTTCGATAACTTGGTTGGAGGATTTGCATCAGACGCCTTTACTCTTACCGGTGCCCAAATCCTTGATTTGGATGGCGGCGAAGGTGATGACACTTACACCTTTGCCGATGCTGCCAACCTAACTGGTTCACTTGCTGGCGATGCAGGCACCGATACGCTCGATTATAGTGCTTTCACCACCTCAATTGTTGTGGATCTCTCCACCTTCTCGGGTCACAATAACACCTATAGTGTCAGCGGTATTGAGAACGTCACTGGCGGAGAAAAGAACGACCAGATTAGTGGTAATGCTGTCACCAATGTCCTCCGTGGTGGTCCTGGGGATGACATCCTGATTGGTCTGGGTGGGGATGACACTTTGATCGGTGGTGCAGGTGATGACTCCCTCACCGGTGGTGCTGGTAATGATATTTATGTATTTGAACTAAATAATTGGGGCGTAGATATCGTCAATGAACTCATTGGTGAAGGTATTGCGGATGTGATGGATTTCTCTGCCCTGACAGACGGCCTGGATATCGCATTGAGTAGCGTTACTGTAACGAATGGGATTAACACTGCTACCCATATAGGTGAGCACATCGAAATAGTGAAAGGTGGATCTGCTGATGACACATTCACTGTAACGGGAGATCAAAATGTCAGCCTGTTCGGTGGTGGTGGGAATGATGCCTTCAGCTTTGCAGATGGCGCAACATTGACCGGAACCCTGAGTGGGGATGCCGGAACCGATGAGCTGAATCTTGCTTCCATTATTGGTGGTAGCGATATCTCATTGACAGGCTTAGGTGGTGTTGATGGCTTCTCTGGAACAGCCACAACCATTTCAGGCTCCTTTACCAATATCGATATCCTAACTGGTAGTAGTTCAGCGGATGACGAACTTACAGGAATCAACGCCGATAGCACATGGACGTTGGATGCAATCTGTAGCTACATCAGCACGAACTTGCTTACATTCTCCGGATTTGAAATTTTGCAGGGTGGCAGCGGGGTAGACACCTTCAATATCAAAGGCATCCAAACTTATGATCTTGGGGGCGGACCTGGTGACGATGCTTTTGTCTTTGCCGATAATTCGCAGTTGATTGGATATATCGATGGCGGTGTGGACAGCGATAGGCTTGATTTCTCATCCTATTCAACGGCACGCCGAATCGTGCTTACATCCTATGGCAGCATCGACGGATTTGCCGGTGGAGATTTCAGCCCAACACCTGCGATTACGAACAGATTTGATAATATCAATTACTTCGTAGGTAGCTCTGATACGGGTAGTGACGATATCTTCGTTGGATTGAATTCTGATGCCAAATGGGAACTTGGTTCGACGATCGTATATCAAGTCAACCCCACTGCTGAGTTCTCTTCCTTCGAGATGTTAGTGGGTGGTGACGGTGTTGATACCTTCATTTTGAGCGGCACGCAAGATGTTGGCTTGATAGGTGGAGCGGGAGACGACATATTTGCACTTGAAGAAGGTGCAACCTTGACAGGCAGTCTCAATGGCCAGGGAGGCGATGATCTCTTGGTCTACCTGACAGATTCAATACCGCCCTATGACCCGATAACCGGAACAGCTACCGGTATTCATGGTGGATATACTAGTATCGAAGGCTTCGATCTGTCTCTGCCATTTGAGCCTCTTACTGAGCCAGAACCTGAACCAGTGCCTGAACCAGTGCCTGAACCAGTGCCTGAACCAGTGCCTGCGTTTGTGTCTGTGCCGGCACCAGTAATTATGCCCGAAGAAATCGAAGTAGAGGATATCGATCTGATATTGCCAATCGGCATTCCCGTGACTGGTTATCTAGTACCCAGAATAGTCCCAGTCTTGAATGAAGAGAAAGTTGTCTTGATCGAAATCGTTCCGACAATCTTAGTACTGCTTGAGCCAGAGCAGTATGAAGACAGTCTCTTCGATCTGATGTTGATGTCTGTATCCCCGTACTATGAAGCGAACTTAGGCGATCAGGTATTCTTCCCAATTGATAGCGGAGATGCTTCTAGCCTGAAACGGGAATCTGAAGGAACAATTCCTAAAGGAACAAGTGGTAACCTTGAATTTGTCTCTGCTCTGACGGTAGAAATATATGTAGATGAATTGCAGGTGGATATTGTCCCCAACCAGCAATCTATCACCGTTTCATTCATCATTCCTGAAGAGTTGATTGGCCGAGAGTTTGTCATTCTTTACTGGGATGAGACGCTAAACAGCGGACTAGGTGGTTGGGTAGAAATCGAGATGACAATACTGTATTGGGATACTCGCTTGGAAAGCTGGATTGATAAAACGACTTTGAATTCTGCCGTGAATTATGTGACTGAAGGTCGCGCAATTGCAACGGCAGATTTCACGGGAACGTTTGTGCTTATGGTTCTAGACAGCACTCATTGATCGAATACCACAAACCTTCATTTGATCTCAACTTCAACCCACATTTGCTTTCCATCCGTTGAAATATGAATCCAGCCATGCTGATCAGTACGAAGTAGGGAGTAACCACCCAGGGCGTCGAGGGTTTCACGGTCGGGAAGACCTGATGGATCGTCAGGCGCTACACTGAGTAACACAAGTTGGGGATAAAGGTTGTTGATCCATTCTGGGGGATTGAGAGGCGCATAGCCGTTGTCAGCCAGCAATAACACATTCACGAGGCCAATGTCTTGTCCCATGCGCAAGGATTCGTAATCGTCTTCGCGGGCACCCAGGGGTAGCAGTGCGCGGAAATTGTCCCATTCCAGAAGCAAGATTGCGCCGCGTCTGCCGGCAGAGATCACGCGCAATATTGCTCCGTCCCCCAAATCTAGGCTGTGACCGCTTTCAGCTAAAGTGATGGGGATATCAAATTCGGTGAGAGTTTTTCGTAAATAGTCAGCCGCTCGAGATGGACTATCAGGTCCAGCCCAAAGAACATTTTTAGGCTGAAATCGATCTGACGTGCGCGGCAGAGCATCGATCTGTTTGCTGGCTGGGGATGCGATAACCAACCAATCGAGTCTGCGGTGAAAAGGCGGCAGACGGCGGCCCAGGCCGTCAGAGAGCAAGCTGGCGGAGGGGCCGCCGTTGATCAATACAGAACGTCCGCTGGGGGATTGTATGAGCATTGCGTCGCCCGTACCTACGTTGAGTAGGGTTAGGTGAAGGCGATCGTCGGGGGTGCTAAGTGCAGAACGCCAGGTCACGATGGTGAGGATCCCTAGGGCGGAGATCATTGGAATTGGTTTAAGGGCAGTGATCAGGCTTCGGGCACGGGACCAGCAAAAAGTAAGTCCGAAGAGCAGTGTGTAGAACAGAATCACCCAAAAGATACCGATATCCCCCAGGATCAGAATTCCCCCGCGAATTTTTCCAAATAATTCAACCGCGCGGATGGTGAACAACACGAAAGGCCATGCTAATGGGGCCACAATTTTGCCGAGGGGCATCCAAAGCATCCCCAAAATGAGCGCCAAGCCGCCAACGGTCATGATGGGGGCTTGAACGGGGAGGATGACGGGGTTGGTGATGAAGGCGCTTAATGATATGGATCCGAAGTGATAGGCCATTACCGGCAGCGTGGTGAGTTGAGCAGCCAGGGTGAAAAGGATATATTCACCAACCGGACCAGCTAGCTTTTTGGCAGTAGTTTCGGGTAAGACGCGGGAGGACTGGTGGATGAAAGCCTGGGCAAAGGGGTCAGCGTAGAGCACTAGGCCCAGGGTGGCTGCGAAGGAGAGTTGAAAGCCCACATCCCAAGGAACGTTGGGGTCGTGCAATGACATTAGTGCGGCGGTGAAGGCCAGGGTGTTGATGCCATGCTGGCGACGTCCCACCTGGCGGGCGAAAAGGGAGAAGCCGCCCATAACGGCAGAGCGCACCACTGCAGCATCAGCCCCGACCAGGATGGTGTAGATGGCTATACCAAGGACAGCAGCAACTGCTCCTTTGCGCGGATTGAGTAACCGTCCGAAGAAGGTGGCAAAAAGGCCGGCGATGATAGTGATATTGAATCCAGAAATAGCGATCACATGCGATGTACCTGTTGCTTTGAAAGCCTCTTGAACGGGTTTTGGAATTCCGGTTTCTATGCCTAGTAGGATGCCAGAGAAAAGCGAGGCCTCGGGGTCAGGCCACAGTTGATAGACAGTCTCCAAGGCGTGCTCTTTGAGAGTGAATATGCCCCGCATGATGGGGTTGCCCTGACCCGTTTCAAGCACTCCTACGCTGTTGCGAGACATATAGCTGTAGATGCCCTGTCGAGCTAGGTATT
The DNA here is from genome assembly GCA_964560795.1 of uncultured Anaerolineales bacterium. GTDB lineage: Bacteria > Chloroflexota > Anaerolineae > Anaerolineales > UBA11858 > NIOZ-UU35. The sequence continues at coordinate 5,565 of CAZLNX010000079.1, forward strand.
CACGGTAAGAAAATTCTTCGTGTTCCGGTGGGGTCAAGAGTTGGCCGCGCAGCACGATCCGGTCTCCGTAGTGGATTTCTTTTTCGGGGGCCACGCGCGCCAGCATCAGGCCGTGGACCGGTGTTGTCTTTACAGAATCGGCGGGATGCAGGCGTTCGGTTTCAATGCGCAGATTAGTGTAGGTATCGCGTTTATCGGGAAAGTCGATCACCACACCGGTGACGACCATGGTCTGTCCTGTATCGTTGTAATGAGCTATGAAGTTAGGTTCTGAAAGGTCAGGAATGGATGATTGGTAGCGGGCTGCTCCAAGGGCCAGCGCTAAGGCTATGATGGGGATTGGGAGAGGGGGAGTTAGGGGGTCGGGGAGCGTGAAGCGTCTAACAGTTATTCGCCTCGAAGTCAGACGTTTGATAAGAAGATGTAATAGCGATATGACGACGGATGCCCCAGCAAGGTTCAGCCATGTGGATGTAGGTAAGTTGAAGTTAGCGGCGAGTAGAATGCCTGAGATAAAGGCAGTGGAGAGCCAAAGGAGTGGCATGAGATATCTGTCAGATTGTCATGAGCCGGATGTTTTGATTAATGAGTTGCCTGGAAGCTTTGTATTGATATTGACCAACCTATACTGAGTATTGCTTTTATATTGTAACATAGTTGCGATTTACACTGTGCGCCTTTGTAAGCTCCCCAACGAAAAATAGCGACGCAATTTCATATGCGTCGCTATTTTTCCTACGATAAGGTGTTTTTATCTAACCGAATCAGTGCAAGAACACCGGTGTAAGTTTCTTAATTTCAATCTTTCAGTTTAATCCTTGGCTTTTTTGAAGTCAACTTAATTCGGCTCTTCGACTTTTTAGAGCCTGAGAATCGTTCTGCTGAAAATCTTAATGATGATGGAACGATCAACAAGAGCAGAAGTACGCCCAGCAAGGTTATAAACAATGACCATGGTGCCGGTTCAGATATCTCAGGGACCAATCCACCCGGATTGTAGACCGTTTGATCAACTTGCGCTGCAGCGCTACTTGATGCATTGAGCGAAACGCTAAGTGAACGGTTGACACCATCTCTTAGAGTAGCTGGAGATGTATAGGTGATCTGATACTCAGCTTGTAGCGTGCGTCCGTAGAGTTCATACAAGGCGCTCAGGTCATCATTCTCAGCATATCCATAGACTCCACCGGCCCTTTCGGCAAGCGATGTCAGTGCAGCCTCGTCCAGGGCAGTTTGAGCGCCAGGGCCATGGGTTGGGTCACCCAAGCCAATTGTGGAGATTGATAACCCTGCTGGGCCGATCTGTTCTATTACATCATCGGCTGTGTATGTGCTTTGATTGTCCAAACCATCGGTCAGGACGATGATGGCTTTGCGCCCTGAAGATGCTTCCAGTATTTCAACGGCTTCCAACAGGGCATCGTACATGGCGGTATCATTTTTGGCTCGTAGGCCATTAATCGCTGCAACAAGGGCATTGAAATCACCAGTGATAGGACTGGCATATTTGATGCTTGTATTGAAGGTCAGCAGCCCAGCCTGATCGCCGGCTCTCATCTGGTGAATATACGCCTGCGCGGCTTCTTTTGCGGCGGGCAATTTTCCTCCAGAGTTCATGCTGCCGGAGATATCCATCACCAGCATGGTGGTTAGGGGGCCAACTTCACCACTCCCACTGATCTGATCGGGGGTGATTTCCCGACCGTTTTCTTCGATCGTGATCTGGGTTGGGTTGATGCCAACGGGTTCGCCGGCTGCGTTGATGGCCGAAATGTACACGGTTACCTGAGGGAATTGGGACGTATCTACCTGGGTGATTGTGACGTTAGTATCACGCTCATTAGTTTCTGTCTGCTGAATTGTGTTGAAGCCAGTAAGTCCAAAGAAGGAAACCAGGATAAGACTCAAAGTGCAGAGTTTGCGAATCATCATAGACATGACTATTTCCTCTCGTAATATACGAATTCTGTGTTGCCCATCCGGATCGTCTGTTTATTGCGGAGGGAAGCTTGCTCGATGCGGCGTTTATTGATGAAAGTGCCGTTGAGACTCATATCCTTGAGGTTGAAGTGGGTGCCTGCGCCATTGAGCAATCCGTGCTGTGGTGCGATATCCGGGTCGGGGAACACAATATCAGCTTTGAGGGCATCGCTACCTATGAATACCGAGGGTCCGTCGGGTTTGATGAATTTATCTAGGATGAAGTCTGTGCCTTTGAGTTTGCCGCTGGTAACTGTAAACCAGGCCCGAGAGAGCAGGAAGACGATCAGGGCGATGAAAACTCCCACTGATCCACCCAATAAGATCAGGCCGATGGCTTTACCTAATAGGGGATCTGCCAGTTGCCCGCGGGCGACTTCTAAAAGCCAACCCCCAAGGACGCCGCCAATCAGCCCACCCAGGGCACCTTTCCACATTTGAGCACCACCTGTAATCCCGGCAGCCACGCCAATCAATAGCCCGAAAAGACCCCAACCCAGGGCACGAGCCCAGGGTTCGCCGCCCAAAAGCTGGAAAAATGCCTCGGAAACAGGTAACCCTAGGGCACCACCGGCCAACCCCAAAAGTCCACTAACTAGGCTGGCTCGCAAAACCTGAATGAGATTGCGTGTCAACAGCCCTTCAGCAATACCCAGTAGTAATCCAACACTTACACCAATCAAAGCGCCGACAACCAGCTCGCTTAGATAAATATTTCCGGTAAAGGACAACCCCAGCAGATTACTGATCTGCCAGCCAATCAGCCCTCCAATAGCGCCGAAAGCGCCGTAATAATACAATCTCATCATTCTACTCATAAGTTTGGTACTCCTTTGTTATTCTTCGCTATCTTCAGACATGTTGACCCAGTGCACTACGCTACGGTTTTTCTTTCCGGTGAGTTCGTAGAATCCGGAATAAGCATGGGGGTCTAAGGAGCCATCTTCGTCTCGGATGAAAAACCCTGCTGTCGTAGAATGTGGTTCAATGACCAGCGCCACTTGCCAGGGTTGGGGAAAGAAGTGTTTATGCAGCCAGGTATCGTATTGCGAAAGGAAGATGCCCATGCGGGGATGCGTGTGGTACCAGCCCACGACCTGTTTGTCGGGATAGCGGGACTCCATTTCGGCATGCATGGCTACCTGTGAATCTTGGGTAAACGTTAGAAAGGCACTGCCGTGGCGGACGTGGGGCGCGGGCAGGATCTTTTCCACAATAATAAACTCTTTGCTTGTGGATTTGTCTGAGCACCACTTGCCCACCAGCCACCCACCGACTTCGTTGTCGATATCGCTGCCCGCATGGGCACATGCTCGGGTGTAGGCCTGCTGCGTAAGGAAGACAGTCACATTGGGGCTGGCGCATTCTTCCTCCAGAGGAGAGCGCCATCGTCGCGATTGTTGGATGGGGATATTGCCGGATTGTGGCTGAAAATTCTCCATAGCGTTGATACGAATACGTTTTGCAGGCATTGTTTTGCGGATGGTGCGGGCATCGAGGTTAAGGGAGCATGACCTCAATGCCCGCGAGCGATTCTCTACCCTGCGGTGATATCGGCCGTGATCATCAGGCGGTCACCTTCAGGTATGCCGGCATCGGAGAGGGTTTCTTCTTCCTGAAGCTCTCGACCCAGGGCTTTGCTGTCCAGCCGATAGCTGGTGGGGCGCCCATCGGGGCCTGTGGTGGGAAGTTCTAAGGATGTAGTCAGTTCAGGGATCAGTTCCTTTACTTCAACATCGTCGGGGACTTCTGCTGTACGGGTGCTGCCAGAAGGGAGCACGAGAGTGACATCTAATTCGGACATGGTTGTACCTCCAATAGAAATGGGTTAATGGGTTTTGTATTGCTGATCAGCAGTTTAGATACTGGTGTTATTAGATTATGAATCCACGAAGGGCACTAAGGTCACCAATGATTTTTTCGTGTTCTTCGTGGATTTTTTTTGTTACTTCAACTTGATGCGCACCGATTTCTTCTTCTTGCTCACAGATTTGATTTTGACGCGCTCGGGGCGCAGCAGCTCTCGCTGGTCGACGGGAAAGACATTAGGGTTTTTGGCACGGTAATCCCGACACCAGCGTGCAGCCTCGGGGTCCCAGGGGAACGGCGGTTTCGTGGGGTCGTCATGGAAATTTTTATACTGCACCATTTCACCCAGCATAATCACCAGGCGGTCCAGAGAGCGGCTGGCTGTCCACCAAGCGGCATCTACACAGACGCTGCCGTTAAGGTGGTTGATGTTGGGATGCCAGATAGGAGTCAGCCATTTCATCCCCGGCCAACGTTGGGGATATTGGTTGTGAAGATAGATCTCCACCTGGTGCTTGCTGCCGAGCTTTGGTTTGCCTTTTCTGTCAACGGCGACTACACCCCGGCATTTGTAGGTGACGATGTAGGTTTCAGGTGGCAAACCCCGGCGAGCGGATTTGGCCTTGAATTCGATCAGATCACTCTGAGCTGCAAGTTCCTGCATGCGCTGCTGGTCTGCTCGTAGGCGGCGCATGCGCGGGCTTTCGCTTATCGATACAGCTCCTGCGGTGATGTCGGCTGTTAGCATAAGGCGGTCGTTTTCAGGAATGTCCGCCTGGGCCAAGGTCTCATCTTCTCTGAGTTCGCGGCCCAGGGCTTTGCTGTCCAGCCGGTATCCCATAGGACGTCCATCGGGGCCAATGGTAGGCAGCGTTAGCAGCGAGACCAATTCCGTTACCAGATCGCGTATTAGTACATCGGTGGGTACTTCGGCGTTGCGGGCACTGCCGTGGGGTAGGATTATCGTCACAGGTATATCAGCCATTGTTTCTCTCCAGTACGAATGAGTTGCTTCTCCTAATGTTCATGCGGAACCTGGCATGCATCGGTTACAGACCAGCAATCGGCGTGGTGCCAGGTTTTACAGATTGTGCAGATTTTTACGCCGCGCGGATCTCTTTTTTCGACATTTTCCAGGCAATAGGGGCAGTGATGTTCTTCATTCCCAACCAGTTTGACTGATTCCTTCGCGCGATTGAATCTCAGTTTTTTCAGACTTCGAAGCCCAGATTTTTTTGTGGCCGCAATTCTTTTAGACGTGACCTTGGTCGGCGTGATTTTGACGGGGCGACGTTTTGTGTTGATAGCCGTTTTTGAGCCAGATTTTGCCTTTAGGGATGGGCGTGATATTTTCTTTGATATTCGTTGCCAGGGTCGCTCTTTGTTGGGTTTGGGAACCCTGACTTTTGGCTTGCTGCTTCGTTTAGGGCTGGGTTTTGACGTTTTGACCTTCGGCTCTTTGATGCGGATGGGCGTGTGCCAGGCACGTAATGCCAGCCAGGTCACCGTACCACTCCAAGAAATCTGAAGAAGTCCGCGCCAATCGGGGTTGTCGAGACTCTTTGGGGCCAGACTCAGCCCCAGGGTTCCATCGGTAATCACACCAACTAGTGCTAGGCTGAACGACAAAGCTGTCAGCGCAGCGAGCAAACGCAGTGCGGCGGTATTTCGACGCAAAAACCAGCGTGATGCTAATCCGGAGATGAAACCAATACCTGTCAGTACAATCACAGCTAGCAGCAAGGACGAGATGTTCAGATTGGCCCAGAATAGTAACAATAAGGCGCTGGCTATAACCATAGACGTCAGGATTACCAGCCCAACTCTCCCGGGAATGCTTGAAAGCAATCTCTCGATCCGGTTGCTGCTTGATCTGTTCATCGAATAATTAATCGTTGAAGCGCACCCTACCATGGGCCGGGTTGTGAGGATCATCATCAAGCTCCACTTCATCCCCAATTTGAATGCGGTTGCGCAATCTCACTCTGGGGTGGCTGTCTGATTCTTCAAAGTGGCTGAAATGCAGTGCTTCGGGCAAATCGCCGGTCAATTCGTAGAAACGATATTCTTGCGCGTTATAGGCTCTCAAGATATGTAGCGATGGGACACCGATGCTGGCCAATGTGTGGTGTAAAAAGTCTTCCTCGCCGCTGATTGTGTGCGTCATCCTGGTCTCGCGGAAGGTCCCGCAAGTGGGGCAATGTGCGGCTTCAAAGCTGACCTCAGAGATGGGTTTGAGGACATGTTCCACGGTTTTACAGGTCGGGCACTCTAGATCCAGGATCAACTCCTGGTCCAACTCCAGTAGTGCATCAGGGCCCAGGTCAGCGCGCGCGATGCGTAGTAGATCTTCCAGGATGGCTGTTTCAGCTCGCATTGGCAATTCGGTGATCTCACCATAGGTCCAGTGGGATTCGCAATCATCCTTGGGGTTGTAGGCGCTGGTGTGCATATCATTGACGAAGCCATTGAAATGGGTCACCTTGCCGGGTTCAACAGGCATACCGTTGATCAGCTTAAGCGCTTCTTGCGATTGCATCCCGCCGATAATGGCCGAGATGGTCGGGGTGGTGGGAACTTTGCCCATGAGGATATTCTGGCGGGCTAGCAGCGGACAGGAATAGCGTACAGCCAGACTCTGACGGGCTTTCTCGTTGAGCGTACATTCAAAGCAAGCGCCCTCTCCGGGCACAAAAACCCTCACCAGCCCCAGTAATTCTTGAATTGCGCCATCCACCCAGGGTTTGTTCATCCAATACGCATAGCGATTGACGGCCAGTCGGGCTTCACGGTTATCGAGGCAGCCAATGATCACATCCATACGGCGGATGACGCCTAACCCGATTTGGGTGGTTACATCCCCATGCAGGTATTGAATGTGGACATCGGGATTGATCTCTTTGGCGCGAGCGGCAGCCACCAGGGCTTTATCGCGCCCGTTGTCACTTTCTCGGAAGAGGGGTGAGCGGCTCAGATTGGCGGCTTCGATAGTGTCGAAATCGATGATGAAGATGTTGCCCACACCCATCAGAACCAGGTTCTTGATAACTTCATTTCCTAACGCGCCAGCCCCAACTACCAATACTTTGGCGTTTACGACTTTTTCGCGCTCCCACCATGAGATGAATTCGAATGTCCCCAGGCGATCCTTGCGCAAGTTAGGGATGTGCAAGGGTTTTTCTGAAGCTGCTGGCAATCGCCGCGGGCCACTAGGAGTCTGGTCAGTGATGGTTGCTGGCGCAGCCGCCGGAATGGATCGTTCTTCCTGCCCAGCCAATTCGCGTATCTTGGCTACGTTGCTATCGCTGATTTTCTTGACGAACCAACCCACACCTGGGCGCGATTCGATCAGGGCGCTTTCTTCCAGCGATTTAAGCGCTTCACGGATTGTTGATCGACTGACTTCCATCTGGCTCATCAGTTCGCGCTCGGGAGGTAGTTGGCTACCGGGAGTTAGCGTGCCATCCAATATCGAGGCTGCCAGTTTAGCAGAAACGATATTCGTGAGGGTTCGGCGGGGGACAGGTTTCAGGGACATAAGTATTCTCTGGTGTGTATTTCTGGTATGGTGAACATACATGTGTGGTATGGTGGTCGGACCACAGTACCGAGAGTCTATCAGATTCAGCTTATGAATCAATAGTCCTTTGGTACTATATTGAGATAGTTTCAAGGCATGTAATTTTCAATACGCTTATTTGGTGGAAAGTATATGTAAAGCAACCTTGACATAATGTAAAGTATGCTTTATTATAAGGATGTCAAGGAAGCTTTACATAAAAGGAGCGAAAATGATTATTAAATCAATGACAAAAGAAAACCAGACCAAATATTTCACTGTATTAGGTGGTCTTGCCCAATTTGCATTGGTGTTGGGGATATTTTTGGGACGATTGGAAAATCCTCACCCATCCTTGAATTTCATCTCGGGTATGTTGATCGGATTTTCCCTGGTTGGGAATTTGGCTTATCTAGTTGTTATTTCTAGGAATTGGAGAAAAAATGATAGACAGAAAACGAATTAAAAAACGAGCATCACTTATTCGACCATTGTTGGTTCCATTGGTTTTGTACATTGGTTTGCTGTTCCTGGCAGTGAGCTGGGCGCCGCAGAATGATAGCTCCCCCTGGCGTTATGTGGTTGCTTTGCTCCCGATAATCCCTGGTATTTGGATTGCTCTGGGAGTCGTGCAGATGAGTTCCAAGCTCGATGAGATGGAGAGACGCATCTTACTTGAGAGTGCTGCTTTTAGCTTCATCCTGACGTTGCTGTTGCTTCTCAGCCTGGGTCTCTTGGGTCTAGTGGGAGGCCCTCAGTTAAGCAGTATTAATATCCTTTTTGTGATGTGTGTTCTCCTTGTGGTTGGAAAATTCTGGGGAAATTGGAGATATCGGTGAAGAACAAGCTGCGTGTCTTGCGCGCCGAGCGAGAGTGGTCGCAAGCGGAATTAGCTGAAAGACTAGATGTCTCCCGTCAGACAATCAATGCCATCGAGACCGGCAAGTATGATCCCAGCTTGCCCCTGGCATTCAAGATGGCGCGTTTATTTGAGATGTCGATTGAGGAGATTTTCGAACCGAAGGATTCGGAATTGAAATAAAACTCACCGCGGAGACGCAGAGAGCGCAGAGAAATCCTTATGTTCAGGAGTTGCGCAGATGAAAAGAGTGTTTTGGATTAAGCCCTCCAGTTCCCCAATTAAGGGGGGTGATATCCAAAGATTCCCCCCAAGGTTGGGGGGTTAGGGGGGCAATTGCGTAACACCTTATGCTTTTATTCAGTGACCGAATTTATTGGATTCACTTTCCCTTGAACAATCGCGGCAGCAGCATGGGGACTTCTTGTTGATACGCAGCATATGCTTCCCCAAACTCGTGCAGCAATCGGCGCTCCTCGAATTTGGCACCGACGACAAGATATATTGACAGCACTATTACCAGAGTCAGAGTATTGGCGGTCATCAATGGGGTCAGCCAGATGAAGAGCAGCCCGCCAGTGTAGAGCGGGTGCCGCATCCAGCGGTACAAGCCCGTAATGATCAATTCTGAAGTTTGAGCTGGTTGCTGATTCTCAAGAATCTGCCGCATCCCCAAAAATGACCAGGCGTCAGCCTGCCAGATCCCCAGCACAATGATTATCACACCAGCAAGCTGACCAAGACTCGTGATGATTACCCATGGGAAAGGTATTGAATAGAGTCTCTGGTCGGGCAGTACAGCCATCAACCATAAGATAGGGATGAAGGATATGCCGGCAAAGATGTTATACGCCAGGCGATACCAGCGGTCGGCAGTGTGACCGAATAATTGACGAGTGCGGGCTTTGGCTCCCAAAGTTGCTAGAAGTGAGTGCACGGCAGAATAAAGGATTGTGGCAAAAATAATGGTTATCGGAGGTGTCATGGTAGCTTCTTATTTGCATGCACTGACATCATACCTGTCCTGATCGATTGTTTCTAAGGTGTCAGAAAAGCCAGGTCCGTTAATTGTCGTCAGGCTGGGGGGTAGGGAGAAAGGGCGATTCGCATCAGCATCCTTTTGAGCGTAGGCACGCGCTAATTGCAGCCAGCAGCTCATCGTGTTATCTAATCCAGGCCAATGGGCGGGATTGGTGATGTCTAGGAAGGTAGCTAAGGTCTGATCATGGGAAAGTTTTGCTTTGTTTGACAATACAAGAATCTCCAACATCTCCATTTGGACATTGGAGATCGCCATACCGTATTGATCCTTAATATCAGCAACATTCTGATCGATATCGACCTTGTATTCACCCGCGTGTTGGGATGTGACGTCGTCGTATTCGGGGCTATCCCAAGCGTAAATCCAGGATGATTCGATGAATGCGTTCGGTTCATACTCGGTAAGGTCGAATACCCAAATATCCAGAGGGTCCCTGTTATGGACAATATTCCAGGGGTGAATTACGCCGGGTAGATCGGAGGTGATGTTTACAGGCTGGTAAGTGTTGGTGATCTCGTAGAAGTGAACGGCAACCGCTCCATAATCTATACACCCCTGGTTGCAGTATTGAAAGTATACGGCAAATTCCGGTAGGCCATTTTGGTTGATGTCGCTCCAGTTGCCATTCAATCCCAGTAATTCACCAATTTCCGGAGTGATATCTCCTCCCCAGGTGATGTCAGGTGATGGATCATCCCAATTGACTGCTTCGCAGGAGACAGGAAAAGTGTAATGGCTGCCTTCTGGGTATTGCGGAGCAATAAAGGAGCGTAGCAGGGAATTTTGATCTTCATCCAATCGGTAAACTGCCAGGCGGCAAATCTCGGGGGTGGTTTCGTCTATAGTGGGGTCGATCTTGGTATTGTTGAAAAGATAGGCTGAATAGACGAAGTCCTTTGGGCCGACGATTGAAGATGACGCAATTAAATCGTACCCTCGTCGTTGTAGATCTGAGGCGAAGACATCTTGTTCAACGGAGGCAGCGGTGGCAAGCGGTGATGATGCTGTTGATGTAGTTGTCTGTACAGTATCTGATGTGACCGTAGTGCTTTTCTCTAATTCAGGTGTCTGCGATGGTTGTGGAGTTGCTTGTGTTATTGGTTCGCTGGTGATGTTGGCGATATCTGTTGCGTATACTTCTGTCAGGGCTGCCTGCATAGTCCCCCGCGTATCAGGTTGACTCCGCACAGGCAAATTGCAAGCAAGGATAGCGATAGCGAGTATCGCACATAGGAATAAGAGACTTTGCTTGTTTTTGATCATGAAGTGGAATTCGTTCGATTTCTTAGGGCGCGCGCAGTTCGAAGTTATCAAAAATGATAGTGCTCTGCTCATCTTCATACGATAGCCCTACAGCAAGACCTGAATAGCCCTTGTCTGGGGCTAAGATCGTTTTTTCAGCGACCAATTCATCGTTGATGAAGAAGAAGTACTCATCACCTTGGGCGATGATTTCCAGTCGATTGTTCTCGCTGGGGCGGATGGCTGTTGATTCCGTGTAGGGTACGATATCTGTCCAATTGCCTTGATCATTGGCCCAGACACTGAAGAGTTGCGTATCCCGGACTTCGAAATAATAATAGAAATCAGCATCCTCACTGATGCGAAATATCAGGCCATTGGGTGCATCACGATGTGAGCTTGGATTGATAACATCAACAGCCAGGTAAAAATCTTCGACCATGTCCGAAGTAGGATATACCCACCAGACAAAGCCTTGTTTTGAAGTTATTTCCCAACGATACGTGCCATTGATAGTTACATCGATCTTGGCGTATTCGTCATTAATCTCTCCATCGATCCATTCATTTTCGTTGTTGTTGAAGGGTTCGAGGAGGAGAAGATGCCATTTGGCCGCTGACCGGATGGCTTGCTCTCTTGCTACGACAACGGCGGTGGCTGCGGCCGAAGTTGCAGTAGCGCGTTCACTGCGGGCGCTCAACATCGAGTTTAGCGAATAAACCCCGCCTGCCATGAAAGTTATGATTCCGCAAAGGGCAAAAAGCCCAATCCCAATGATCAATATCCACTGTCTTGATGTGGGTTGATTAGACGAATAGTCAGGTTGTTCGATAATCGGATCTTGGGACTCGTTCATGAGCTTTCATTATTTGTTTCTTGAAGACGTTTCTGAGCTACATCAAGATAGGCTTGATCAATTTCGTAGCCGACATAGTGTCGGCCAGTTTTCAGCGCCGCAATGGCTGTGCTGCCACTGCCCATGAATGGATCGAGGATGACATCCCCCTCGAAGGTGTAGAGTTCGATAAGTCTGCGGGGTAGCTCTACAGGGAAGGGTGCCGGGTGACCGACACGTTTGGCTGATACTGTGGGGAATTGCCAGACGCTGCGCGTGAATTCTAAAAACGAATCACGTTCAATGGTGGGTTCACGCCCGTTATTCTCGCGTTTGAAGCGCCCCTTTGAGAATACCATGATGTACTCATGCACATCGCGTAGGGTTGGGTTGCTGGCTGACATCCAACTGCCCCAGGCGGTCGAAGAACCTGCGCTGGAGCCTTTATCCCAGATGATCTCACCGCGCATCAGGAATCCAATTTCGATCATCATTTGTGAGATGAAGGCGTTTAGCGGAATATAGGGTTTTCGCCCCAGGTTGGCGATATTTATGCAGGCACGTCCCCCGGGAACAAGAACCCGGTACGTTTCGCCAAAAACAGCCCTGAGGAAAGTCAGGTACTCCCCTAAGGTCAGGTCGTCATCATATTCTTTGCGAGCATTATAGGGGGGTGAAGTGACCATCAGATGGACACAGGAGTCTGGAAGTTGATGCATCTGCTCGCTGCTGGCCATCAATATCTGATCGACAATTTCATCAGGAACAGGGTTTTCAATATAGGGACTGGAAATATCTTCCTCGGGCTGTTGACCATACATCCGGCTGGCATAAAAATGACTGGAATCATGGCTGATCCTGCCTTGTGAGCCAAAAGCCGAAGTTTTCGTATGTCGCTCAGATGACATCATCAGGCATTATCTCTCCACGTCAACAAGCATAAAGTTTTCCGGTGGAATGCGACGCTCGCATTCCGCCTGGCCGGCGCGCACAATTAATTGGCCTGATAACAGTGCCGTCGCGAATTCGAAAAGCCTGCGCGGGGTAGGCGTTTCTTCCGCAAGAAGAACCTCGCGGGGAATTCGCAAAGCACTGCACCGGGATCGAATATTATCGTCGGTTAACTTTGTCCCGTCGATGCTAATTTGAAATTCGTTGTAGATATGGAAAATCTGGGTGAGATCGTGGTACTCATTCTGGCTGATCAGACCCATTCCATATGTCGCCTGAATACGTGCTCCAAATGTCCCTAGAGGGGCTTCTGGCCCGAGTAGTTGGGAAATGCATTTTTCATTATCAACGAGATAACACTTGATCAAGCGCCCTAGATGATTCTTCAGATAGGACGAGCCTAAAATGACCACTGAACGATCGCTGGTATGTTGAAATTCTTCGACAATACTTTGCCAATCAGATGTGCGCTGTGAAGTTTTATTCATTGTTATTTTTATATATATCGAAATGAATTAGGGCAGACTGACTTCATTATACCGGAAGCAATCCACCAGATGGTCATTGACCATACCGACTGCTTGCATAAATGCATAACAGATTGTTGGTCCGACGAAATTGAAGCCGCGTTTTTTCAGAGCTTTACTCATAGCCTGCGACTCGGGGCTCTGGGCTGGGAGTTGAGCGAGGGGGTCCCACTTGTTCACGATGGGGGTTCCACCAACAAAATCCCAAAGGTAATCATTGAAAGCCCCAAGCTCATCTTGAATTTTGAGAAAGGCCTGGGCATTTTGGATAGTCGCCTTAATTTTCAAGCGGTTGCGTACGATGCCAGGGTTGTTCATCAACTCGTTGAATTTCACATCATCATAACGGGCGATCTTTTCTGCATTGAAATTGTCGAAGGCCTGCCAATAGTTTTCTCGCTTGTTCAATATGGTGCTCCAGCTCAACCCAGCTTGAGCACCATCAAGGATTAGTTTGGCAAACAGCAATTGGTCATCAAATATCGGTACACCCCATTCTTCGTCGTGGTATTTGACCATTTTTGTGTCATCCCCAGGCCAGGGACAGCGATTTTGCGCGGCTTTACTCAAGGAATACTCCTCTCAAGAAAATACTATTTGGGAACTAC